>CAYOWG010000023.1:0-12763 GCA_964407605.1 uncultured Sulfurospirillum sp.
AGATTGAGCTTTTGGTAGATATAAAGAATGAGATTCATATCAGTGGATATATAAGCGAGTTCTCGCAAGTGCTGATTAATCTGCTAAATAATTCAAAAGATGCCTTTAATCAAAACAATAGTATCAATAGAGTGATAAATTTAGAGATAAAAAAGATTGATGATAATTATGCTATGATTACTTTTATGGATAATGCTGGCGGCATAAAAGAAGATATATTAGAGAAGATATTTGAGCCTTATTTTACAACTAAGCACGCCAGTATCGGTACTGGGCTTGGTTTGCATATGAGTAGGATGATTATACAAAATAGCATGGTCGGAACAATAGAAGCAAAAAACCACTGCGATGGAGCCTGTTTTTGCATCAAAGTTCCGCTTTTGAAAAAGGGTAAGCACAATGAGTAAGTTAAAAGATTTAACAATACTATTTGTAGAAGATGAAAAAGAGATAAGAGATGCACTTGAGAGTGCATTGGGAGATGAGTTTGCAAAGTTCATTGTAGCTCGTGATGGCTCTGATGGACTGAAAAAGTTTAAGAAGCTTAAGCCTGATATTGTTATAACAGATATTTTGATGCCTATTTGTGATGGCTTGGAGATGGCAAAAGAGATTAAGCAGATTTCTTATGAAACACCAATCATAGTCTTAAGTGCCTTTAGTGAAAAAGATAGGCTTCTAAGGGCAATAGATGTTGGTATAGATAAGTATCTTATAAAACCAATAGACCCTGATGAGTTGATGGAGACAATCACTTGTATGGCAAATAAGCTTCTTTTGCTTGATAATATAGTTGAGATTGGAGCAGATTATCAGTTTGATAAAAATAGAAAAGTTCTTATACGAGATGGAGAAGTTATATCGTTGACGAAAAAAGAACTACTTTTTATAACTATTCTTGTTAGAAGTCTTGGAACATTTGTGCTTCACGAAGAGATAAAAAAATATGTCTGGACAAATAAAAATGTAACAGACGCTGCAATCAGAACATTTGTAAAAAGAGTTCGTGAAAAAACAAGTAAAAAATTTATAAAAAATATCCCAGGCTTAGGATATAAGATAAATACTGACGACTAAATAGTTAGATAAAACTCTAAAACTGTGTTTAAGACAAATTTAATCTTGTTAAGTTTTTTGTATGAATAATATACTATAATCCAGCCAATTATGTGATATTTATGTGACATAAATTATAATTAGGAGGAATTGATGCAGTCTAGCAAGATGATTAACTATGACTATACAGTTGCAAAGATGTTTGCTATTACCACAGTTATTTTTGGTATTATAGCAATGCTTGTAGGAGTTATTTTGGCTTTTCAAATGGCTTATCCATCGCTAAATAATTTAGCTGGTGAGTACGGTACATTTGGAAGACTTAGACCGCTTCACACAGATATAGCTATCTTTGGCTTTACTTTGAGTGGAATATGGGCAACTTGGTACTATATAGGGCAAAGAGTGCTAAAAGTTTCGATGGCAGAATCGCCATTTTTAATGATTTTGGGGAAAGTGCATTTTTGGCTTTATATGGTTGGTGTGGCTGCTGTTGTTATTACTCTAGCGATGGGAATAACAACTTCAAAAGAGTATGCTGAG
Source organism: uncultured Sulfurospirillum sp. (assembly GCA_964407605.1). Lineage (GTDB taxonomy): Bacteria > Campylobacterota > Campylobacteria > Campylobacterales > Sulfurospirillaceae > Sulfurospirillum_A. The sequence goes on from CAYOWG010000023.1 coordinate 1,600, forward strand.
TTTGAGTGGCCTATTGATATTGCAATCGTTGTGATATGGGTGATTTGGGGCATGAGTATTTTTGGTCTTATCGGGATTAGAAGAGAGAAGACTCTTTATATTTCAATCTGGTATTTTATAGCTACATTTTTAGGTGTTGCTATGCTTTATCTGTTTAACAATATGGCAATTCCAACTTACTTCGCAACTGGTTATGGTGATTGGTGGCACTCAGTTTCTATGTATGCAGGAACCAATGATGCGATGGTTCAGTGGTGGTATGGACACAATGCGGTTGCATTTGTTTTTACTGTTCCTATTATCGCTATGATTTATTACTTTTTACCAAAAGAGTCAGGTCAGCCGATTTACTCATATAAACTTGGGCTTTTAAGCTTCTGGGGATTGATGTTTGTTTATATTTGGGCTGGTGGACACCATTTGCTTTACTCAACAGTTCCTGATTGGGTTCAAACTATGGGCTCAATCTTCTCAATTGTTCTTATTCTTCCTTCATGGGGAAGTGCTATCAATATGCTTCTTACTATGAAAGGTGAGTGGCAACAAGTAAAAGACAATCCACTAATAAAGTTTATGATTTTAGCTTCAACTTTCTATATGTTCTCAACTATAGAGGGACCAATCCAAGCTATCAAATCTGTAAATGCACTTATACATTTTACTGACTGGGTTCCTGGGCATGTTCATGATGGAACTTTAGGATGGGTTGCATTTATGATAGTTGCAGCACTCCTACACATGGCTCCAAGAATGTTCAAAAGAGAGATTTTTAGTAGAAAACTACTTGAGATTCAGTTTTGGGTACAGACAACGGGTGTTGTACTTTACTTCTCAAGCATGTGGATTGCGGGAATAACTCAAGGTATGATGTGGAGAGCAACTGACCAATACGGTAACTTAGCTTATTCGTTTATGGATACAGTAAATGCTTTACATCCTTACTACACTATTAGAGGTGTTGGTGGACTATTGTATCTGATTGGTTTTCTTATTTTTGCTTATAATTTTTATAAAACAATAACTGCTAGTAGAGTGATTGAGGAAGAGCCTCGAAACACTACACCAATTGCAGCTTAAAGGGAGGGTGTTTAAATGTTTCATTGGTTAGAAAAAAATCCATTCTTTTTTACGGTAGTTTTGTTTGCTGTTGTTGCTTATGCTGGCGTTGTTACAATATTGCCAGATTTTATGAATAGTGCTAAGCCAGTAATAGGTACTAAACCTTATACAGTGCTTGAGCTTGCAGGTCGTCATGTTTATATCAAAAATAGCTGTAATGCCTGTCATTCACAGTTAATTCGTCCCTTTAAGTCTGAAACAGACCGTTATGGCAAGTATTCTTTAAGTGGAGAGTACGCTTATGATAGACCATTTCTTTGGGGTTCAAAACGAACAGGACCAGATTTGATGAGAATTGGAAACTATAGAACGACTGATTGGCACGAGCATCATATGCTTGACCCTCAAAGTGTAGTTCCAGGCTCTATAATGCCGGCATATGGACATATGTTTAGAAATCTAGCAGATATAGAGACTGCTTATGCAGAAGCTCTTACAGTTAAAAAAGCCTTTAATGTGCCTTATGATGAAGAGGGAATGCCAAAACTTGGAACCTTTGAAGAGTCACAAAAAAGAGTACTTGAAGAAGCAAAACTGATTGTTGATGATATGCAGTCAGTCGAGGTAAAAGAGGCATTTGCTAGAGGTGAGATAAAAGAGATTGTTGCGATAATCGCATACATGAACAGCTTAAAATAAAAGGCGAAGATATGGAAATGGAAGCAATAAGAGAGCTGCAAGCCTATGGCTATGCTTTTGGCAGCGTTTTGTTTGCCGTGATTTTGTATGGGTATGTTTACTACATGTACACAGCAAAAAAGAGAGGTGAAATAGATTATGAAGAGTACTCCAATATGGCACTAAATGATTATATTGATGACTCTCCTGTTGACGAAATGATTCCACGCTCAAGAAAAGAAACAAAAGAGGAACGATAAATGAATTGGGCAAACGATAATGTCGTTGTATTAACACTAATAGCATGTGTGGCTCTTATAGTCATCACTGTTGTTGTTGTTGGGAAGTACATAAAACAGATAAAAACTGAAAAAAGTACAGGCGAACTATTGGATGAGAATTGGGATGGAATCGAAGAATATACCAACAAAATCCCTACGGGTTGGGCACTTGCTTATATAGGAACAATTATATGGGCATTATGGTATTTTTTAATAGGATACCCACTAGGCGGATTTTCTCAGATAGGAGCATACAATGAAGAGTCTGAAGCTCACAATGCTAGGTTTGAGAGCAAGTGGGCAAATCCAGATGACCAGACTTTGCAAGCTATGGGCGAGGGTGTATTTTTAGTACAATGTTCACAGTGCCATGGCATAACAGGAGACGGTATAGGTGGTAAAGCTGCAGATTTTACTGTTTGGGGAACTGAAGCTGCAATTGAAAATGTAATAATAAATGGTTCTAGGGGTATGAACTATCCTTTAGGAGATATGCCTGCTGGATTGCTTGATGCTCAAAGTGCAAAAGCAGTAGCTGCTTATATGAGTGATCGTATATTGAATATGGGTACTAAGAATCCTGATTTAGTTAGCACAGGAGAGGCACTTTGGGCAACATGTACGGCTTGTCATGGAGAAGATGCCAAAGGCATGGGAGGAATGTCTCCTGATTTGACGACTTACAACAAGGCTGAATTTGTTGTAGATGTTTTAAATCGCGGTAAAAAAGGTGATATTGGAAATATGCCAAAATTTGATAGTGGGCTTTTAAGTGAGACTCAAAAACTTGCTGTTGGCAAGTATGTTCAGTCGTTAGCACAACATTAAGGATTGTTATGGAAAATACAAATAGAAATGTTTTTGGATTAGATGGCATAACAGGAATGCTGATAGCTACTGTGCTTCTTTTGAGCATACTAGCTGGACTTACAGTGTGGGGTATAAGTGCTCAGCAAGAAGCTGCAACTAAGCCTTATAAGATAGAAAATCCACAAGCAATACGAAAGATCGATAAAGCAAATGCTGATCTTATTTCAAGGTAGGAGATGAAGATGGTAGAACATTTAGATAAAGTGATAGTTTTAGGCCTTATAGTTATGGCAGTGGTTACTGCTTGGGCGGTATTGACTCCAAATAGTCTTTTTATTGGTTAGAGTTTGATTAATAAGTTTACTATTTTAATGCGTAGGAGTTTTATCCTCTGCGCTTTTTTTATATCTACATTATTAGTGGCAGATACAGCATTTGTGCTTGTAAATGAAAGTATTATTAGTGAAAAAGTCTCTACAAAAGTACAAAGTATAGGCAGCGAGCTTTTTGAAAAAACTGGTATAGGAGTGTATGTTGCCTTACCTAAGTCACTTGAAAAGCAAACTATACATGAGTATGAAAAAGAGCTAGTTAAAACACTCAAAAAACCTTTTGTTCTTTTGACTTTAGTAAAAGAGCAAAAGCAGGTCAATATAGTGCATTCTGAGGGCTTGGGTGAGATGTTTGATAGAGATGGTGTTTTGAGTCCGTTTCCTTGGAGTGGAACAATTATACCAGTCTTGATGGGTAACAAAAAAGACAATGACAATCATAATGCAGCAGTGCTAAATGGCTATGCGGATATAGCAGAACAAATCGCATCTCATAAAAACATTGTGCTAGATAATGCACTAGGTAACACCAATAAAAATATATACTTTTATCTAAAGGTAATTATATATGGCTTTTTGTTGTTTGTTTTTGCTAGATATTTTTATAAAAAAGTGAGAAAAAAAAGTGAATAGTGCAGTAAAGAATAGGATAAATTTTTGGCCAATAGGTATTGTGGCGGTATTGATATTTATGATTTTTGTATGTGTAATGCTTGTGAGGATTGCGATGCAAAATCCACCACAGATGGATAATTTTTATTTTGAAAAATATCAAAAAGTAGATGAAAATATAAATGCTATCATGGAAAGACAAAAAGTTTTTGAAGAGAATTTTGCGTTGAAATATAAAACACAAAAATTTACTATTGGCGAACATAACAGCTTTGAGATGAGTATAAAAAATATTAATAACCATAGCTTAGTAAAAAATGCTGAGATAACACTACTTATATCAAGACCAGATACAAACAAGCATAATCAGGAGTTTGTTTTAAAAAATGCAAAAAATGGTGTGTATATATTTGAAGGCATTGAGATAGGGAAACCTGGCAGATGGCAGGTGTTAACTAAGATAAAAATAGGTGATAAAAGCAGTTTTAATCAGCATGAGGTTTTTGCCTCAAAGTAGTTTATTTAAGCTAGCAATTGTTATAATCTTCTAAAATCTCTTAAGGTTTCTACATGTCGCTTGATCCTATTATCCTTTTTTTTATTTTAGGTATTGTTGCTGGTTTAGCTAAAGTCAATATGCGTCTTCCAGCTTCTATATATGAGTTTTTAAGTATGATACTCCTGCTTGCAATCGGATTAAAAGGAGGTATTGAGCTTTCAAAACAATCTTTTTCCTCTCTTTTGCCTGAAATAGGAGCCGTTTTAATTATGGGTACTTTGTTGCCTTTAGTCGCTTATCCTATTTTAAAGTTTTTAGGAAAATTTAAAAAAGCAGATGCTGCGTCTATCGCAGCTCATTATGGCTCAGTTAGTGTTGGTACTTATGCAGTTGCTATATCATATCTTGCTGCTATGGGTATTAGCTATGAGGCTTATATGCCTCTGTTTGTTGTGCTTCTTGAGATTCCTGCGATTCTTGTTGGTATTATCTTAGTTAGAGGCATAACGCGAGATACTCAATGGGGACAACTTGCACATGAAGTCTTTTTAGGAAAAAGTATAGTTTTGCTTGTTGGTGGATTGCTTATCGGCTGGATTGCTGGAGTAGAAAATGTCGAGCCTATCGGGGCACTATTTTTTGGTTTATTTCAGGGCGTATTGGCGCTGTTTTTACTAGAGATGGGATTGATTGCAGCCTCTCAAGTAGCAAGCATCAAAAAATATGGACTATTTTTGCTATGTTTTGGTGTTGTCTTCCCGCTCTTTTCTGCAGTAGTGGGTACTGTGCTTGGAATAGCATTGGGACTTTCTGTTGGCGGTGCTATGCTTCTGTCGGTTCTTGCAGCAAGTTGCTCATATATAGCAGTACCAGCTGCTATGAGGATCGCACTTCCTGAAGCAAATCCTGCTATCTCGATTACATCTTCACTTGCTATAACTTTTCCATTTAACATAACTTTGGGTATCCCAATTTATCTTTGGATGGCTCAATACTTAACAGCACTAGGAGGATAATTTAGATGAACAATATAAACACGCTTTTAGTGATGATTTCAGAAGCTGCCATAGAGGCATCATTGGTTGAAGACATAAAACAGTTTGGAGTGAGTGGATATACGATATCTGAAGCACATGGACAAGGCGAAAATGGAATAAGAAATGCAGGTTGGATTGTTGATAGTAATATACGAATAGAGATAGCTTGTAGCTTAGAATTGGCTCAAAAGATTGGAGAATTTTTTAGCAAAAAATACTCTAAAAACTACGCAATGTTTATCTATAAGCACTCAATAAATATTTTTCCAAAGGAGTAGGCTATCATTGAAAAACTGATGACTTCAAGTCTAAAGATGGGTGTTATCGCAGGTGGGCAGCTAGGTAAGATGCTCATACAAGAAGCTAGTAAATGGGACATCACAACTTTCGTTCTTGATCCTGACGAGGCTTGTTCTGCTAGAGATATCTCTTCAGTCTATATAAAAGGGGACTTTAGAGATTTTCATGCAGTTTATAAGTTTGGAAAGCTAGTAGATATCTTAACATTTGAGCTTGAAAATGTAAATATAGAAGCATTAAAAAAACTAAAACAAGAGGGCTGTAACATAGTGCCAGACCCTGATGTTTTAGAGCTCATACAAGACAAGGGCCTTCAAAAAGAGTTTTATAATAAAAACAATATACCAACATCGCCTTTTACTTGCTATGAAAACACAGACGAGATAAATGAAGCTATAAAGAGTGCTAAACTCTCATACCCTTTTGTGCAAAAACTTAGAAAAGGCGGTTATGATGGACAGGGCGTTGCACTCATAAACTCTAGTGATGATAGACTGCTTGAAGGCAGCTCTATAGTTGAGCAAAAAGTAGATATAGCTAAAGAGATAGCTGTGATAGTAGCAAGAAATAGCTCAGGAGAGGTGCGCTGTTTTCCTGCGGTTGAGATGATGTTTGACGAGAGAACAAATCTAGTAGAAGAGATTTTTTGTCCAGCTGATATAAGCAAAGATGAGTCGAAAAAAGCCCAAGAGCTTGCTATAGAGATTATAGAAAAACTTGACATGGTAGGACTTTTGGCTATTGAGTTTTTTATAGATAAAAGTGGAGAGATAATCGTAAATGAGGTAGCACCAAGACCGCACAATAGCGGGCATTACACCATAGATAGTGTCGTTACTTCTCAGCTAGAGCAACAACTTCGTGCTATATTTGACTTGCCTTTAGGAAGTACAAAACTAAAGATGCCAACAGTTATGATAAATCTGCTTGGCGAGCCAGATTATAATGGAGCAGTTTTGTATGAAGGCTTTGCTAAGTGTATGGAGATTGAGGGAGTGAAGATTCATCTCTATGGTAAGAAGATAACAAGACCTCACAGAAAGATGGGGCATGTAGTGATACTGTCCGAGACGATTGAAGGTGCACTTAAAAAAGCTGCCGTAGTTAAGAGCATAATGAAGGTAAAATCATGTCAGATATAGTAGTTAGTATAGTTATGGGGTCTGATTCTGACCTAGGGGTGATGAGAGAGGCTGCAAAGATGCTAGAGCAGTTTGGCGTTGGATATGAGATGGATATAGTCTCAGCTCATAGGACTCCACAAAAGCTTTTTGATTTTTCAAGTACTGCACATAAGCGAGGGATAAAAGTTATCATCGCAGGAGCTGGAGGAGCTGCTCATCTGCCTGGTATGATTGCCGCTTTCTCACCACTTCCTGTTATAGGAGTACCTGTAAAGTCAAGCAATTCTATCGATGGTTGGGATTCTATACTCTCAATCTTACAGATGCCAGGAGGCGTTCCTGTAGCAACAGTCGCACTAAATGGGGCTAAAAATGCAGGCATACTCGCAGCTCAGATAGTCTCTGTATCTTGTGAAAAAACTAGAGAAGAGGTAATCGAGTATAAAAAAAGCCTTAACGAACAGGTTTTAGAGAAGTCAAGAAAACTTCAAGCAGAGGGATAGTTGAGTGCATGGTAGAGATTTTTCCAACTTCAAGATGTGTTAGGAAGTTTTACTCTCACTTTTTAGATAGAGATGCTATAGTTCCAAAAGCTATGGGGATTGCTGAGTTTGAAACAAAAGCTATGATGGTTTTGGATAAAAGCTTGGCTGATGAGGATACTCGTGTGCTAGTTATGCAAGAAGCCTCAAAGTTTGAGAACTTCTCCAAACTCAAAATCGAGAGAGAATTTCTCTCTTTTATCAAAAACTCCACTTACCTTTTTCGCTTTTTTGAAGAGTTGGCTTTGGAGGGCGTGCTTATAGAAGAGCTGGAGCTTGCGGATACTTATGCTCAGTTTGAAGAGCATCTTAGCATACTCAAAGAGCTTCTATATAACTACAAAAAGCTGTTAGGTCAAAAAAATCTTTATGACAAAATCACACTTCCTGAAGTTTATGAGATAAACTACGAGTTTTTAAAGTCTAATGATGGATTTTTGTTTCATCTTGAGGGCTTTTTAAACAAGTTCGAGTTAGCTCTATTTATGCAAGTTGCAAAAGAGGTTGATTTTAAAATCTCTCTACAAGTAACAAAGTATAACCACAAAAATATAGAGATATTTAAAGAGCTTGGTATAGAGCTTTTTATCGATAATTCTTATCTTGTAAATCTAAGCACAAATGAAATAGAAGATTGCAAACCAATAAACAAAAAAGATATAGAGTGCGTCGTGAGAAGTTTTAGCACAAGGTTGCTTCAGTGCTCATTTGTTTATGAGAAGATAGAGGAGTTTGTGAGTGAGGGCATAGAGCCTCAAAACATAACCGTTATAGTTCCTGATGAGAGTTTTGCTTCAAGCTTGAGGGTTTATGATAGTTTTAATAACCTCAACTTTGCTATGGGAGAGAGTTTCAGGCATAGCGAGTTGTTTAAAAAACTAGATGCTATTGATAAGTTTATACGGCAACAAGATGAAGAGAGTAAGTATAGAGCCAATAGGCTTCGCATAGAAAAAACTACAATCGATGAGTTTCGTAAGCAGTGGAGAAAGAGCTTGTGTGTAGAAGATACCATGAAGCTTTTAAGGGCTTTTTGTAATGAAGACAAGAGAGATGATATATACGAAGAGGAGCTTTTTAAGTTTGAGAGCCTTCTAAAAAATCTAAAGAGCTTAGAGCTTCAAAAAGCAGTAAAACTTTTTTTAAATAGACTCTCAAAGAGAAGCAAAGATGATGTTATGGGCGGAAAAGTGACAGTTATGGGAGTTTTGGAGAGTCGTGGTATGAGCTATGAGGGAGTTATAGTAGTTGATTTTTCAGACGAGTTTGTGCCAAAAAGAAGTCAAAAAGATATGTTTTTAAGTTCAAGCATAAGAGCACACGCAAAACTACCAAACAGAAACGACAGAGAAAACTTGCAACGCTACTTTTACTATACACTTTTAAGGGATGCAAAAAAAGTGGCGATTTCTTATACTAAGAACGACCAGAGTATGGGCTCAAGGTTTTTAGATGAGCTAGGCTTACATGTAAAGCAAGGTTGCGATGAAGCTTCGTACTTCAAGCCACTTTTTACATGTAGCACAATCCCCTCGCGATATAATCCTGAAAAACTAGAAGGTAGCTATGATGTAAAAGCAGGAACTCTTAGTGCTAGTAAACTAAAAACTATCCTTACATGTAAGAGGCAGTTTTACTATAAGTATATGCTAAAATCCAAAGAGGCAAAAGTACCAAACTCTGAGATAACTCCTGCAGATATCGGAAATATACTTCATAAGGCACTCTATGAGGTCTTGAAAAAGATGAAAATTATAGATGAAGATATGCTTCTTATAGAGCTTAGACGATTTTTATTGAAAGAAAACGAGGGCTTGATTTGGCAGTTTTACACGGATATTTGGATGGAGTACCTAAGAGAGTTTGCAAAGCTTGAGGCTAAAAGATATAGTGATGGGTATAGGGTTTATGCACTTGAGAAGTCTTTACATGTAGAGTATAAAGGCTTTAAGCTAGAGGGGCAGATAGATAGGATAGACTTGCGGAATAATAGGCTAAGCGTTATAGACTATAAGAGTGGCAAGATTCCAAAAAGTAGTCTGAAAACTCTGGACAAAGAGAGTGTTTTTCAGTTAGAGTTCTATTATCTTTTGGCAAGTCAGATTAAAGAGGTGGAGAGTATAAGTTATTATGATTTGAAGAGTGCTAAGTTTGTGGAGGAGAGTTTGTTTGAAGAGAAGATGGCAAGGCTCGATGAGATTTTAGAAGAGCTTGAAGAGCCGTTAGTGGATTTTGAGAAGTGTGAGTCGAAAATGCCTTGTAAGTACTGTGCTTTTGTGAAGTTATGTGATAGGGAAGGGGTTTAGTTATGTTTGAGATTTTAGGTATTGTAGTTTTATTGCTGTGTATTGTTTTTACTTATTTTTATATGTACAAGCTTGTAAAATCACTAAAAGAAAATAATCTGTTATTGAACTCTAAAGAGATAGAGTTGGCTACTTTGAGAGAGCAAGTCAAGGGAGTTGATGAGCTAAAAGAGACGCTAAAGATAAAGCAAAACGAACTATTGAAGGCAAAAGAGGAGTCAGTTGGGTACAAAACTAAACTTGAAGAGCAACTAAAATATTTGCAAAATAGCGAAATAAAGATGAAACAAGAGTTTGAAAACCTAGCAAACAAGATATTTGATAACAATAGCAAAAAGTTTAGCCAGCAAAATCAAGAGAGCTTAGGACTTATATTAAATCCCATGAAGCAACAACTCACAGCTTTTAGACAGAAAGTGGAAGATGTCTATGTCAAAGAAGCAGAAGGCAGAAGTGCTTTGCAAAATGAGCTAAAACTCCTAAAAGAGCTAAATCAAAAGATGACTACAGAAGCAACAAGCCTCACAAATGCACTAAAAGGCGATAGTAAAAAGCAGGGCAAGTGGGGCGAGATGGTGCTTGAAAATGTGCTTGAGAGTTCTGGGCTTAGAGAGGGGCATGAGTACAACAGAGAGGTAAGTCTAAGAGATGATGAGGATAGGCTTTTTCGTCCCGATGTAGTAGTAAATCTTCCCGACAATAGGCATATAATCATAGATGCAAAGACATCTCTCACAGCTTATAGTGAGTATATCGCGTCAAGTGATGAGCTAGAAAAACAGTTACATCTAAAGAACCATATAAAGTCTATGAAAGACCATATAAGAGGACTTAGTGACAAAAAATATGAAGACTTAGCAGATATAAATAGCTTAGATTTTATCTTTATGTTTGTACCGATAGAGAGTGCCTTGTTGCTAGCGATGGAGAACGACATAGACTTATACGATAGAGCATTTAAGCAAAAAGTCATCTTAGTTAGCCCTACAACCCTACTTGTCGCACTTAGGGCAGTTGAGAACACTTGGCGTTATGAGAGACAAGCTCAAAACATAGAAGAGGTTTATAAAAGAGCAGAAGAGCTATATAAAAAATTCAATAGTTTTGTAGAAGACTTGAAAAAAGTAGGCAAAGGACTTGAGAGTGCAAATGATAGCTATAATGAAGCATTTAAAAAGTTAAGCACGGGAGGGGGAAATCTCATAAAACAGGCGACATTGTTGAAGAAAGTTTCTAGTATTAAGCCCAAGAAAGAGATAGATAGTGCTTTGGTAGATGGGGCGATGGTTGATGTTTTAGAGGAAAAATGAAACGATGTGAGTGGGCAAATTAAAATAGTTTTAGAAATCAAAAAAGAGGGTTTAAGTTTCTAGGAACTACAACATGCTATGCATTTATACAAGCTGTTGGCATGGTCAATGACCATCTGCTGAGTTGTTTTTGTTACAAGAAACAAAGTATATGAATCTATAAAATGATTTTATTTTATTTGGTTTTTGGGAGAGTTGCAAAAGTAGATAATGTTTCAAAAGAATTATCTACTAGGCGATATAGTTTTTCTTCTTGTTTTGTAAAGTTGTCTAT
>CAYOWG010000024.1:0-12609 GCA_964407605.1 uncultured Sulfurospirillum sp.
TTAGTTTCTCCTAAGATTATATTTATTACCAATTATGCTACCATTATATAGAAGTTTTTATATAATATAACTTTAAAAAGGAAAATAATGAGCGCAGATCTTCATAACCACACACCTTTATGCAAACATGCCACTGGCACACCGCAAGAGTATGTACAAAAAGCGATAGAAGAAAATATAAAATATTTTGGCTTCAGCGACCACGCTCCGATGAATTATGACTCAAAATATCGCATGGATTTTTCGCAAATGAGAGAGTATGAAGATGCCGTCTTACATGTAAAGCATAAATACAAAGATAGCTTACATGTACTGCTTGGTTATGAGGTTGATTTTTTAGAGGGCTATATAGATGAAAGAGTTTTAAAATCAGATGTAGATTACCTTATAGGCTCTGTTCACTTTATAGATAAGTGGGGATTTGATAACCCTGAGTTTATTGGAGAGTACAAAAACAGAAACATAGATAAGATTTGGGAAGAGTATTTTGAGGCTATCGAAGCACTTGCAAAACGCAGGCTTTTTCATATCGTTGGGCATATAGACCTTATAAAGATATTTAATTATTTACCAAAAAAAGATATAAGAGTGCTAGCTAAAAATGCTGTAAAAGAGATAAAAAAGGCAGATATGGTTGTTGAGATAAATGCAGCAGGATTAAGAAAACCAGTCAAAGAGGCATATCCTAGCTCAAGTATCATGGAGCTTTTGAGTGAGTATGATATACCAATCACATTTGGTTCAGATGCTCATAAGCCAGAGCAAGTTGGTTTCAAACAAAAAGAGATTTATGCTCTTGCAAAAGCGTATGGATATACAAAATGTGCAACTTTTATAGAAAAAGAGCGCATAATGATTAATTTTTAAGCACAAATTCAATTTATTGTTTGTTTTGATTGGGTAAAATAGTAGCATTAAAATTAATAAGGAGTTTGTATGGGAAAGTTTGTCAATAGTGTTGAAGAGTTTTTTGAGTATTGTAAAGAGAATGAGGTTGAGTTTGTAGATTTTCGTTTTACAGACATAAAAGGCATGTGGCACCACCTTACATATAATATGCATGCGATAAACCAAGGTATGCTTACTAATGGTGTCCCGTTTGATGGCTCTAGTGTAGATGCGTGGCAACCAATCAATAAATCGGATATGATTTTGATGCCAGAGGTTGAGACTGCATTTTTAGACCCATTTACTGCTGATCCTACTATTATTGTTATTTGTGATGTTTATGATATCTATAAGAATGAGTTGTATGAGAAGTGTCCAAGAAGTATCGCAAAGAAAACTTTAACTTACTTGAGTGAAACAGGACTCGGTGATGTTGCATATTTCGGACCTGAGAATGAATTTTTCGTATTTGATGATGTTCAAATCAAAGATGATATCAACTGTTCTTACTACAAGGTAGAGTCTGAAGAGGGTGAGTGGAGTGATGATGCATCTTATCCTGATGGATTTAACACAGGACATAGACCAAGAACAAAAGGTGGATATTTCCCTTGCCAACCAACTGACAGCATGGTTGATCTTAGAGCTGAGATGGTTCAAGTTATGGAGCAAATCGGACTTGAAACTTTTGTTGTTCATCATGAAGTTGCACAAGCTCAAGGCGAGATTGGCGTTAGGTATGGAACACTCGTAGAGGCTGCAGACAATGTACAAAAGTATAAGTATGTCGTAAAGATGGTAGCACACTTAAACGGCAAAACTGCAACATTTATGCCAAAACCTCTAATGGGTGACAACGGAAACGGTATGCATGTCCATATGTCAATCTGGAAAAATGGTAAAAATATGTTTTACAAAGAGGGAGAGTATGCAAACCTAAGCGATATGGCTAGAAATTATATCGGTGGTATTTTAAATCACGCTAGAGCAGTTGCAGCATTTACAAACCCGTCAACAAACTCTTATAAAAGACTAGTTCCTGGATTTGAAGCACCTTGTATCTTGACTTACTCTTCTCAAAACAGAAGTGCAAGTTGTCGTATCCCTTATGGAAGTGGCGAAAAGTCAGTAAGAGTAGAGATTAGATTTCCTGATTCTACTGCTTGTCCTTATCTTGCATTTGCTGCTCTTCTTTTAGCAGGGATTGATGGAATAAAGAACAAGATGGAACCAGCAGGTCCTATGGATGATGACTTGTTTAAATTAAGTCTAGCAGAGATTAGAGACCGCGGAATAGAGCAGTTGCCTCATACTCTTAGAGGCTCACTTGAAGCACTCATAAGATACAATGACTTCTTAAAGCCAGTTATGACAGCTGAGTTTATAGATACTTATCAGCACTACAAGTTTGAGACTCAAGTTTGGCCAGATGAATCTCGTCCAACTGCATTTGAGTTCAAAACAACTTACTCTTGTTAGATTTTTGCAAAAAAGCATTTAGCTGATTTGCAAACCCTTCAGCATCTTTTTTACCAAAAGGTGCTGGACCACCAGTCACTTCTCCACTATCTCTAAGTTCACTCATAAGATTTCTCATAGCTAGATACTGCTTTATATTTTCAACGCTATAAAGCTCTCCTCTATGATCAATCGCATGAGCTTTTTTTGCTATAAGTCTATCTGCTAACGGTATATCAGCTGTTATAACCAAATCACCTTCATTTGCTAGCTCTACTATATGATTATCTGCTTCATCAGCACCCTGCTCAACAACTATATACGAGATATGCCTTGATTTACCTATATTTATCTTTTTGTTTGCTAGCACAAAAGTCTCTAACTCCAATCTTTACTATAGCCTTTAGAATTATAGGTTTTAAAAGATTTGGAAAAGCATCTGCGTCTATGTACAGCTTCAGACTATCTCCTTTACTCGTCCTACATCCCCACTAGCTAGCCTTACTTTTATGCCATGAGGATGTGTTAGCGAGTTTGTCAGTATATCTTTTACTACTCCTTCGGTCAAAACTCCAGACCTTTGGTCTCTTTTCAAGACTATCTTTACATGTAAACCAGCTCTTATATCTGCTCTTTTTTGTCCATTCAAAATATCATTCCCCCCTCTTCATTGTCCCCTATGCTATCTGCTTGAGGCAAAGGAGATGTTTTAGTAAAATACTCTATTTTGCCACCTATCATTTTTTTAGTAACTCCCTCTGGCTTAACAAACTTTCGTTTTGTTTGAGGATTGATGCCTATATATCCTTTTACGAAGTTAGCAAATGCAGGTCCTGCTACTCTTCCACCCGTCTCTTTATCTTGCATAGGAGAGTTGTCGTCATTGCCATACCAGACCAATACACTTATCTCGGGAGTAAATCCACAAAACCAAGCATCAACATTGTTATTGGTCGTTCCTGTTTTACCTGCTACTTCTATGCCTGCTACTCTTGCTCTTCTTCCTGTTCCTCTCTCAACACTAGTTCTAAGTATATCGACCATCAAAAAAGCCTGTTCCTCTTCTATCGTTCTTGTTTTTTTGTTCTTAAAGCGAGTCTCGCCTCCAAACCTATCTACTATCTTTTTGATAAGTATTGGTTCAACTTTAACTCCATAATTTGGAAACGAAGAGTAAAAGCCACTAAATTCAAGCGGGGAAATACCAAAAGTACCTAAAGAGAGAGATAGATCGTAGGGTATATCTTTAAATCCATCTTTTTTTAGTTCTTTATATACAGTATCTAGTCCCAATGCACTCAAGAGATTGATTGTTGCTAGGTTTCTAGAGTATACTAAGGCATCTTTTAGTGTTACTAATCCTTTGAAGTCCTCTTCATAGTTTTTAGGTTTCCAGTCCTCTTTTTCTTCATCTTCATTTTCATACACCCTTGATATGTCAGGAATTTTACTCATTGTAGAGTATCCAACATCCAATGCTTTTTGATAAATAAATGGCTTAAAAGAAGAGCCTGGTTGTCGCCTGCTTTGTATTGCTCTATTGAAATTTGATGTTTTATAGTCAACTCCACCAACCATGGCCAAAATATCTCCACTTGCATTGTCAAGTGCCACCAAAGCACCATTTAAAATCGAACTATTTGCATCATCTGGATGTCTTTCAAAAATCTCATCATAACCTAGCCTGAGAGACTCTTTTGCCAATGCTTGAAGCCTTAAATCAATACTAAGATAAATCCTATAGCCAG
This sequence comes from uncultured Sulfurospirillum sp., assembly GCA_964407605.1. Lineage (GTDB taxonomy): Bacteria > Campylobacterota > Campylobacteria > Campylobacterales > Sulfurospirillaceae > Sulfurospirillum_A. Next base: position 4,095 of record CAYOWG010000024.1, read on the forward strand.
CAGTTCTAAAATCTTCGTACTCTCTACTAGCTTGTTTGATAACCTCATCTACTACATAAGGAGCCCTGTTTTTTGTTAGGGTGTCATCATACACGATCGGTATTTCAGCCAACGAGCTTCTGTAGTCTTGCTCACTTATCCACCCAAGTGTGTACATTCTATATAAAACTCTATTGGCTCTGCTTAGTGAAAGGTCTATATTTCTAGTTGGGTCATAAGCACTTGGAGCTCTTGGTAAGCCAACAAGCAAAGCTATCTCTTTAAGACTCAAAGCGTCTAGTTCTTTATGAAAATAACCCAAAGATGCCGTTTTTACACCATAGTACCCATTGCCAAAGTAGATATGATTAAAGTACCTCTCTAGAATCTCCTCTTTTGTAAGCTCAGTCTCTATCTTAAAAGCTAAAAGTGCCTCTTTAATCTTACGAATTAGCTTCTTCTCTCTAGTTAAGACCGTATTTTTGACAAGCTGTTGCGTGATAGTACTAGCTCCCTCAACCAAGCTCATCGCCTTTGCAACCTTGATTGCAGCCCTAAAGATAGCCTCATAATTCAAACCCTTGTGCTCAAAAAAAGATGTGTCTTCTATAGCAACAATTGCTTCAATCATTCGAGCCGGTATCTCATCATAATGTGCATAAATCCTATGATGTTTTTCAAAGATATTGGCAACAAGTTCACCATTTCTGTCAAATATCTGAGTACTTAGTTTTGGATTATAATCTATGATTTTATAAGCATCGAAACGAATCTGCGAGTATATATAAATCAAACCCGCTATGGCGATAAAGCCAGCAGTAAAAAACAGAGCCACTACATATCTCATACTCTAAACTCCCTATTTTTAAAACCTGATTCTATCAGCCGTTTTGTATATTCTTCTTTTGGATTAGAGATAAGCTCTTTTAGCTCGCCTCTCTCTACAATCTTACCGTCTTTTAAGATAGCTATCTCTTCACATAGCGATTTAACCGCTTCTATGTCGTGAGTAACAAACATAAGCTTAAATCCATACTCTACATGTAAAGCTTTTAAAAGCTTCAAAATAGCCTCTTTACTTTTGATGTCAAGTGCCGTTGTTGGCTCATCTAAAAGCAAAAGCTCTGGCTTTAGGGCAAGAGCAAAAGCGATAACAACTCTTTGAAGCTGTCCCCCGCTTAGCTCACTTGGAAACCTCTGTAAAAAACTCTCTTTAAGCCCTACTAAACCAAAATACTTTTTTGCCTCATCTATCTCTACTAAAAACTGATCTTTTATCTTCGTAAGCGGCGAGAGTGCCGTAAAAGGATTTTGCGGGATAAGAGCAATGTTCTTCCCTCTTTTAGGTACAAACTCACCAAAATCACTCTTTACATGTAGGGCTTTTGGAAGCATACCCAAAAGCGCTTTTAGGCTCAAACTTTTTCCACTTCCACTCTCGCCTATGAGAGCAAAAGAGCTTTTAAAGGAAAAATTGATATCAACCAATACTTTTTTATCTGTACTTATATGAAGCTCTTTACATGTAAACATCAAAAAGTCTCTTTTCCTAAAAACGGTAAAAGCTTCTCAACACATAGACCCATAGCGGTACTCTCATATCCTCTTACCTCTTTTATGTACTCTTTGCAAAAGCCCTCAACCATACAAGCCCCAGCCTTTCCTCTCCACTCATCTCCCGATAGATACGCTTCAAGCTTATCTCTATCAAACTCTTTAAAGATATAATCCGTACAAGAAAGGTCAATAAACTCCAACTTTTTTGTTTTATAAATCATACATGTAAGGATTGAGACCATCTCATTGCTTTGGGTTAAAAGCATCTTTCTTGCATCATCTTTATCTTTTGCTTTTCTAAGAAGCCTGCCTCTACATGTAACAACAGTATCAGCACAAACAACAGGCATATCAAGACCAAACTCATCCACAAAACTGTTCATTTTTCCAGTAGTGGCTCTATATACAAAATGCACAGGATTTTTTATATCCAAACTCTCCTCATCAAAACTCGCACCTTTTTGTATATAAGAGACAGCAAAAGAGTCTAAAAGTTGGGCTCTTGTTTTTGAGCTTGAGCCTAATATGATCAAATTAAAGCACTTTTTGCAAATTCGATAGCAACTCTCTTTGCCTCTTTAACTTTGTTTGCATCTCGCCCACCAGCTTGAGCAAAGTCAGCTCGTCCACCGCCACCGCCACCAACTACAGGGGCGACTGTTTTTATCCAATCTCCCGCTTTAAGTGCTGCATTTTTAACTCCAGCTGCAATCAAAACTTTCTCTCCTTTGACTTGAAAAAGAAGCACTGCAACACTCTCCTTTTGGTTTTTAAAATCATCAATCGCCTTTTTTATATCCCCAGCACCAAGCTCATCCACTATAAGCTCAACTCCGTTTATATTCTCGCTACTTACTTTTTTCCCGCTGTTTGCTTCAAGTGCTTCTACATCTGCTTTTAAAGCTCTTATTTCACTTTTTAATTTCTCAATCCCGATAAGCAAATCTTTGTGCTTTACAGCCTCTTTTGCTTTATCTAGTTTTTCTCTAAGTGCTTTAGTGTAGTTGAGTGAACTTTTTCCACAAATCGCCTCTATACGCCTTACTCCAGCACTTACTCCACTCTCTTTAGAGATGATAAAGCTACCTATCTCAGCTGTGCTACTTACATGAGTTCCGCCACAAAGCTCCACGCTTACATCGCCAAAGCTCACAACTCGAACCTCATCTCCATACTTCTCGCCAAACAGAGCCATAGCACCACTTGTTTTAGCCTCATCTACACTCATAAGCTTAGTTTGAGTATCTATTCCTAGAGCAATCACGCTATTTACATAGTCTTCTACTTTTGCTATCTCTTCACTGCTCATAGCTTTTGGATGTGAAAAATCAAATCTTAGCTTTGCACTCTCGACAGAGCTACCAGCTTGTGAGATATGTTCCCCTAAAACAGCTCTTAAAGCACTATGAAGCAAGTGAGTTGCTGAGTGGTGTTTTTCTATCTCTTTTCTTGATATATCTACTTTGACTTCTACGACATCATCTACTCGTAGTGGTTTTTTGAGCTTGACAGAAGAGAGGTTTAAATCAAAAAACTTCCGAGTATCTAACACTTTTCCAATGCCCACTATCTCTCCACTATCCCCACACTGTCCACCACTCATAGCATAAAATGGCGTCTTATCTAGCATCATCCAGCCACTCTTCTCTAAGCTCTTTTGCTCCTTAAAATCATCATCTAAAAGAGCAAGAACTTTTGCCTTACATGTAGATATTTTATATCCTATAAACTCATTTGCTAGTTCTCGTTCTAGTAGTGCTTTAAAATCCCCGCTAGCAGCTTTATCTCCGCTACCTTTCCAAGAAGCTTTTGAGCGTTTTCGTTGGATACTCATAAGCTCATCATACTTTTTGGCATCTACTTTTATACCCTTATCTCTTAGCATATCTTCAGTCAAATCAAGCGGAAAACCACAAGTATCATAAAGCTTAAAAGCCACTTCTCCGCTAAATATATTTTTTGTATTTTTAAGCTCATTCTCAAATATCTCAAGCCCAGAAGCGATAGTCAGAAAAAACCGCTCCTCTTCAAGCCTAATCTGCTCAGCCATCGCCTCTTTTTTCTCTTTCAAATACGGATACTGCTTGCCAACCAAGCCATTGAGTACATCTAAAAGTTTATACATAAATGGCTCTCTTATCCCTAAAAGATAGCCGTGACGAACAGCACGGCGAGTGATGCGACGAAGCACATAACCACGCCCCTCGTTTGAAAAGTTAGTCCCTTGAGCTAGCAAAAATGCAGTCGAGCGGATATGGTCAGCTATAACTCTATAACTAGCTCCTGTTTTATACTCATAGCTCTTACCACAAAGCTCTGCGACTTTGTTGATTAGTGGCATAAACTGTGAGGAGTCATAGTTGCTAAGAACTCCCTCTTTAACAGCGATAATTCTCTCAAGTCCCATGCCAGTATCTATCGAGGGCTCTGGAAGAGGTATTAGCGTTCCGCTTTTATCTCTCTCGTACTGCATAAAAACCAAGTTCCAAATCTCCAAAAACCTATCTCCATCGCCACCAAGATAATCTTCATCACCAGAAAAATGCTCACTACCTTGGTCGATAAATATCTCACTACAAGGTCCACATGGTCCAGTATCCCCCATCTGCCAAAAGTTATCACTATCTCCAAATCGTTTTATGCGTTCAAGTGGTAGATGTTTTTGCCAAAGTTTTTCAGCTTCATCATCACTATCGTGAATGGTTACCCAAAGTTTTTCTTCAGGAAGTTCTAAAACTTTTGTCACAAACTCCCAAGCGTGAGCGATGGCATCTTCTTTAAAGTAGTCTCCAAAAGAGAAGTTGCCAAGCATCTCAAAAAAAGTGTGATGTCGTGCTGTATAGCCAACATTGTCAAGGTCGTTATGCTTTCCTCCAGCTCTTATGCATGTTTGAGCACTCACAGCTCTTGGGGGATTTGGTCTTGGGATTTCTCCTGTAAAAACACTCTTAAAAGGTACCATTCCAGCATTGACAAAAAGTAGCGTTGCATCTTCGGGAACCAAAGGAGCACTAGGTACCAACTTGTGTCCTTTGCTCTCAAAATAGCTTAAAAATTCGGCTCTAACATCCATAAAATTTCCTATAGTTTTTAAAATTGAATTATTTTAGCTAAAGTTGATATAGATGTAGCTTAGAGGGTCTATTGTTTTACTGTTTACTTTTATGTGATAAAGTTTTGCCAAATTAATTGTAGGAGATAAAATGAAAGTCATAATCACAGCTGTTTTAGCAGCTTTTTTACTAGCAGGATGTGCGGATAAAGCCGAAAATGTAAGCGTAGAGCCAATTCTAGTAGTAGGCAATAGCCTAAAAGATCTAAAGATAAATGACCAGTTTGGAGAAGAGCATGGCATAAAAATGGAGACAAAAAAAGTCATATTTGCATTTACTGAAGACCCAGCTCATACAGTAAATGACTTTTTAGCTACAAAACCTTCAACATACCTAAGTGATAACAATGTACAGTTTATCGCTGATGTTAGTGGGGCTCCTGACATCATCAGAAGTATGTTTATCATGCCAGGACTCAAAGACTTTAAACATACAGTTTTGATTTTTGAAGATGAAGCAGTGGCTGCTCCTTTTAAATCTGGCTCAAAAGAAGATAGTATAGTTCTTGTTGGACTTGATAACGCAAAGATAGTAAGTGTAGAAAATATAGTAGTAACTGCTGAGACTCTTCCTGATATTATAGAGATGTAAAAGCACTATTAAAGCAACATTTAAGTATAATCCTTGCTAATATACAGGCAAGGATTTTAACCATGACAATACCTTTCATAGACCTAAAAACCCAATACAAAACATACAAAGAAGAGATAAACAAAGAAGTTCTAGGAGTGATGGAATCTACTCAGTTTATACTAGGACCACAAGTCACAAAGCTTGAAGAAGGTTTAGCAAAATTTACTAGAGCAAAGCATGCTGTTGCTTGCTCTAGTGGAACTGATGCACTTTTGATTGCACTCTTAGCACTTGATGTAAAAGCTGGAGATGAAATCATAACAACTCCTTTTACTTTTATAGCTACTGCGGAAACCATAGCTCTGCTTGGAGCAGTTCCAATTTTTGTAGATATATGTAATACAGATTACAATATAGACCATACCCTTATAGAAGAGAAAATCACAACGAAAACCAAAGCTATCATGCCAGTTTCACTCTACGGGCAAACTGCTGATATGGAAAAGATAAACGAGCTTGCAAAAAAATACAATCTGCCTGTCATAGAAGATGGCTGCCAAAGTTTTGGAGCAGAATATAAAGGCAAAAAAAGTTGCAACCTAAGCACTATTGGGTGTACTAGTTTTTTCCCGTCCAAACCACTTGGCTGTTATGGTGATGGTGGGGCTTTGTTTTGTAACGATGATGAACTTGCTAAAAAAATCAGAATTATACTAAATCACGGACAAGAAGAGAGATACAAACATAAGCTCATAGGCATAAACGGACGCATAGATGCCATGCAAGCAGCGATTTTAAATGTCAAGCTAAGGCACTTTGAAGATGAAGTTGCAAAACGTATAGAAATAGGAGAGCGTTATAGCGAACTACTTAAAAACAGTGCTAAGCTAAAAACTCCATTTGTTTACGAAGATAGGACTTCTGTTTACGCTCAATATTCTGTTTTATGCAAAGACAGAGAAGCTTTAAGTAAAAAACTAAACAGTGCTGGAATTCCAACAGCAGTTCACTACCCTATCCCTCTTCACTTACAAGAGGCATTTGCTTATCTTGGTGGCAAAGAGGGAGATTTTCCTATAAGTGAAAGGGTTGGGAAAAGCATAATGTCGCTTCCGATGAGTCCATTTTTAGCTAAAGAACACCAAGATATAATTATCAAAACCATAAAGGAATAATGATGGTAAAAGTAGCACTAATAGGGCTTGGCTCCATGGGGCAAAACCACTATAGAGTTTTAAAAGCACTAAACGGATTCAACATAACTGCACTTTGCGACATAAAACAGACTAGAGATTATGATGAGCCTTTTTTTACAGACCTTGATGAGATGCTTGAAAATGCTGATTTTGATGCGGCAGTCATAGTTGTACCTACTTTTTTGCATAAAGAAGTAGCTATAAAGTGCTTAAACTACGGCAAACATCTCTTTATAGAAAAACCAGTCGCTTCAACAGTCAAAGAGGCAAAAGAGATACTTGAAGTTGCCAACAAAAATAACGCGAGGGTCTGTGTTGGCTACATCGAGAGATTTAACCCTGTTGTAGAGCAGCTTAAAAATGAGCTAGCTGATACAGAGATCTATTCCATAGGCATAACTCGTGTTGGACCATTTCCTCCTCGCATAGCTGATGTGGGGATACTCACAGACCTTTCAGTCCATGATATAGATTTGATACGATATATAACTGGCAAAGAGATACTTCATACCTCGATTTATACTTCCCAGAAGATTCATAATCATCATGAAGACAATGCTATTTTGTCATTTAAGCTCGAAGATGAAATAGTGGCAAGTATAACCACAAACTGGCTTACTCCTTTTAGAAAAAGAACTATTGAGGTTGCTACTAAAGATGCTTATTTTGAAGCAAACCTTATGGAGCAAGACCTCACAGAATTCTCAGAATACCAAAAAAATAACTCTTTTGTTATAAGAAAATGTATGGTAAAAAAAGAGGAGCCTTTAGTAAGAGAACATAGAGCTTTTAGGCTTTTTGTGAAAACAGGTGAGCGACACGGTCTTAGTAGCATCGAAGATAGCATTATAACATTGGAGATATCTTCTGAAAAATAACATAAAAAAGGCACTTGTCCTTCTAAATATGGGTGGTCCTAGAAACTTGGACGAAGTAGAAGTTTTCTTGAAAAATATGTTTGCTGACAAGAACATAATAACAGCTAAAAGCCCTCTTCTTCGCTCTTTAATAGCTTTTGTGATAGTTACAAGTAGAAAAAAGGTAGCTAGAGCAAACTATGCAAAGATTGGCGGAAAATCCCCAATCATAAGCTACACAGAACTACTTGTAGAGAAACTTCAAGACAAGTTAAAAGATACATATATAACTTACGCTATGCGATATACTGCTCCATTTGCAAAAGATATAGTTGAAGAGTTAAAACAAAAAGGCATCACAGAAGTTACCCTTCTTCCGCTGTATCCCCAGTACTCTACCACAACCACAAAGTCATCTTTGGAGGATTTTGAAGAGGCATTGGAGTCTCTACATGTAAAGACTCAGTGCGTAACAAGATTTTACGAAAATAGACTCTATAATGAGTTACTTATAGAGAAGATTGAAGAGCAGATGATTGGCAAAGACCCAAGAGAGTTTGAGCTTATATTTTCCGCTCACTCTTTACCTCAAAAAATCATAAAATGTGGCGACACATATCAAAAAGAGGTTCTACACCATATCAAGCTTTTAAAAGATATACTAAAAGAAAAAAATATAATCTTTAGAGATATACATGTTGCTTACCAGTCAAAACTAGGACCTTTAAAGTGGCTAGAGCCATCACTAAAGAGTAAGCTAAAATCCATTAGAGGTAAAAAAGTTGTCCTCTCTCCTATATCTTTCACTATAGATAACTCTGAAACTGAGTTTGAGCTCTCTATAGAGTACAAAGAGCTTGCTGATGAGCTTGGTTACGAGGAGTACCTTGTAGCAAAGTGCCCAAATGATTCAGTAAAGTTTATAGAAGCCATAACTCAAATCGTAACAAAAAAGTAAAAAATAGAGAAAAAAAGACCTTTTATAACTTTCTATTATCGTATGTGGAGTAAACTACCTTTATGATAAATTTTAAAAGCATAAAAGGTGATTTTTTCGGTGGTATTACAGCGGGTGCAAGTTCTTATGTTGAAAAAATCCCACTCGCAGTTCTTGCTGGCATACTAATAAAAGTTGGTATTGATATACTTGATTATAGACTTTTAAAAAAATTGCGAAAAGCTCCAAAATATGATATTTATGTCATGTTGATAGTTTTGGTTTTGACAGTTTTTATTGACT
>CAYOWG010000025.1:0-12401 GCA_964407605.1 uncultured Sulfurospirillum sp.
GAATAGCGGTTTCACGAAGTGAAAAGTTTCTGTAAAAAGTAGGACTTTTCGAGAAATAAGTGCGTAAGGGCAGTTAACCCTTCAAAGCATACAATTTTTTACGCTCAGATGACCCTGCTATATTGAACTCTTTTCTATATTTTGTTATCGTTCTTCTTACCATTTTTACTGCAAACTTTTTCTCTATAAGAGCCAAGAGCTTAACATCACTTAAGGGTTTTTTATGATCTTCATACCTAACTAGCTCACGCATATACTCTTTTATAGCACTATTTGATATATTTTCTTCGACTGCAGTTGCAAAAAACTTTTTTAGGGGGATGATTCCTCTGCTACAAGAGAGGTACTTGCCTGAAATAGCACGAGATATAGTAGAGGGATTTCGCTCTAAATCATCTGCCAAATCTTTTAGTTTCATAGGTTTTATGGCTGAGCCTAAAAAAAAGTCATACTGATACTCTACTATTATAAGACCAATCTTATAAAGAGTTGCTTTTCTCATCTCTAAAGCATCAACTAAATCTTTTGCATCTTTTATCTTTGCAGCAACAAAAGAGTGTTTTTCATCCAAGCCTTCTGTCTCTATGATAATCTCTGGATAATAAGCATCATTTAGAGCCACTTCTATCCCGTCTTTACTATCATAAACAAAGATATCAGGTATCACTTGAAGTTCATCCTCTAAAAAATCTATAGCAGGAGGATTTCTAAACTTTTTTATAACACTAAGTGCCTCAGAAAACTTTTTATCACTACTATAATTTTCTATCATATCAAAATTATTTATAAGCATTTGAATATAAAAAAATAGTTCTTCTTCGACTTCGGCATGCTCAAGCTGAAACAAAAATGCCTCTTTAAAATCAACTGATGCAATTCCCAAAGGCTCAAGATGAACAAATCTTTTTCTGATTTTCTCTACCTTCTCCTCATCAACGCCTAACTTACTAGATATCTCAACAAGAGATAATTTATCAAAATATCCCTCTTCATTTAGATTTTCGATTATCTCATAAGCTATCTCTTGGGATATGCTTGTAGGAAAGAGTGGTGGATTTATCTGTTCTCTTAGTGTTTCATGGAGTGATTTTTTATTTATCGTAAGGGCTTCTATGGTTTTAGAAACACTATTTTTACTAAGCTCATTAAAAAAGCTTTTTTTGGAAAACCTCTTATCTGGCTTCTCATTGCCAGCTCTTACTTGTATAAAAGGATTTGCTTGAACAAAAGGCTCAATAGCTTCAACAAGAGAGTCCAAATCAGACTGCAAAATCGGCAACCAGCCACGAAGGGTTGATGAGAGTTTCTGTTTTTGACTTTGGGAAACTCTCTGCTTCAACATTAGAGCTTAAACTCCTCGCCTAGATAAAACTTTCTTACAAGCTCGTTTTGTGCTACTTCATCGCTACTTCCACTTGCAAGAAGTGAGCCGTCTTTTATCACATAAGCTCTATCGCAAATATCCAAAGTCTCTCTTACATTGTGGTCAGTTATCAAGACACCTATATCTGTCTTAACCAAATCTCTCACTATATTTTGTATATCCGCAACTGCTATCGGGTCAACTCCTGCAAAAGGCTCATCAAGAAGCAAAAACTTTGGTTGAATCGCAAGTGAACGAGCTATCTCACATCTTCTTCTCTCGCCACCACTTAAACTAAGCCCTTTTCTTTGACGAATTGGCTCGATATTGAGCATATCTAAAAGCTCCTCAACCCTCTTCTCTCTATCTTCTTGCTTATCATATATAATCTCAGCAGCAAGCATCAAATTCTCCTCAACACTAAGCTCCTTAAATATACTAGACTCCTGAGGAAGATACCCAATCCCAAGCTTTGAACGCTTATTCAAAGGCATATCTGTTAGTCTCAAATCATCAAGATATACCTCGCCTTTTGTTGGAGAAACTAGCCCACATATCATATAAAATGTTGTTGTTTTTCCAGCCCCATTTGGACCAAGAAGCCCTACTATCTCCCCACTCTTTACTCGTAGAGATATCTCTGTAATTATTCTCGTCTTTTTTATAGTTTTTTCTAATTTTTCTGCTTTGAGTTCGTGCATTTGTATCCTCTTTTATCCTCTAATGTTTTTATCTCGATAATCATATAATCAAATCCCATTTTTTTTAAAATCTCTTCAAGTCTCTCATCTGCCCACTCAACAAGATGATACTTTGGCTCATCAAGCTTCTCTAGTAGTCCACTTTGTAAAAAACCATTTATACCATTTTGATAGATATCATAGTGGCAGACCCTGTTTTCATACTCATTTAGTACTGAAAATGTAGGAGAAGAAACCTCTACATGTAAGCCCAAGCTCTCTACAAAGCTTTTAACAAAAGTTGTTTTTCCAGATGCCAAATCTCCTCTTAAAAGAACTATGCCATCACTTCCAAGCTCTCTAATAATCTCTTTTGTAAAATCACTTAACTCTTCTAGATTACAAATCCTCATAAGCGACTTGATACCTCTACTATATTTTTTAGTTTTATCATGGCCTTGCCACTTTTGATAGTCTCTCTTGCGATTTCTAGTCCATCTTGAAAATCCCTAGCCATACCATCAACCACAAATGAAGCAGCTGCATTTATCAAAACTATATCTCTTTGTGCCTCACTTGCTTGATTTGAAAATATATCTAGAACCAAAGCAGCATTAAAGTCCGCAGACCCTCCTAGTATAGCTTCAAGAGGCACTCTTTTAATCCCAAAGTTTTGAGGGTCTATCTCAAACTCTTCTATGTGATTATCCAAAAGCCTAGCTGCGTAAGTGATATCGCTTATGCTTATCTCGTCCATACCTTCACGAGAGCTTACAACTAAGGCTGATTTTGTGTTGTTAATACGCAAGGCTTCTGCTATCTTTGGAACGAAAACTCTGTCAAAAACACCTAGCATACTGTTTTGTACTGAGGCTGGATTTGTTAAAGGACCAAGTATGTTAAAGATGGTCTTTTGGGGTATAGATTTTCTTACTGGCATGATAAACTTCATACAAGGATGATGATTTGCAGCAAACATAAAAGTAAAACCAGTCTCTTCAAGCAACTTTGAGCTCTTTTCTATGCTCAAGTCAAGCTTAACCCCAAGCTTTTCAAACATATCCGCACTTCCAGATTTACTCGTGATAGAACGGTTCCCGTGCTTTGCGACAAAACACCCAGCTCCTGCACATAAAAGTGCAACTGTTGAAGAGATATTGAAACTCCCTATTTTATCTCCTCCAGTTCCTACTATATCTATGAGTTTTGGCTTTAAAGACTCATCTACGCATAAAGGCAAAGCGTGAGCTCTCATAACAGATGCAGCTGCTGCTATGGACTCTACTGTCGTACTCTCATCAAGCTTCATAGAAAGTAGAAAATCTCTCATCATCTCATCGCTCATCTTATGAGCAAAAAGCTCTTCAAATATCTTGTTACTCTCATTAAAGTTCATGAACAAACTCGTTCTGTTTTGATTTTGGGATTGTTTTTGTTGTTGGGATTTGTAAAACTTCATAGCTAACAGTTTTATGAAGATATTTTATAGTGACTCTATCGCCTATTTTGACAGCTTTAGCAGCTTTTACAACTTTGCCATTTATCTCAACCACACCATTTTTGCACATATCGTCTGATACAGCTCTTCGTTTTGTAATATTGACTGAATTTAGAAACTTATCGATTCTCATAACTATATCCTTTGCACTATTTTAACTAAATAATTTTAAAGTTCTCTTTTTTACGGAACACTTTTTGCAGTTAAGACCATATAAGCAGATATTTTAGTTACTTTTGGTAAAATAATCGAATTAATTATTTTATAGGAAAAAACAATGCGTAAAGATGTAAAAAAAGTAGTTTTAGCTTACTCGGGTGGGCTTGATACAAGTATCATTTTAAAATGGCTACAAGATGAGTTTAACTGTGAAGTTATAACTTTTACAGCCGATATCGGTCAAGGCGAAGAGCTTGAGCCAGCTAGGATAAAAGCACTTGAACTTGGGATAAAACCAGAAAATATTTATATTGAAGACTTAAAAGAGGAGTTTGTTAGAGACTTTGTATTTCCAATGTTTAGAGCAAATGCAGTTTATGAAGGAGAGTATCTTCTAGGAACGAGTATAGCTCGTCCGCTTATAGCAAAAAGGCAAGCTGAGATTGCGGCACTTGCAGGGGCTGATTCTGTAAGTCATGGAGCTACGGGAAAAGGAAACGACCAAGTGAGGTTTGAGCTTGGGTACTTAGGCATCAACTCAGATTTGACTATCATCGCTCCTTGGAGAGAGTGGGATTTGAACTCAAGAGAGAAGCTTTTAGCCTATGCAAAAAAGCATGGTATCAGTATCGACCAGAAAAAAGGCAAATCGCCCTACTCTATGGATGCAAATCTTCTTCATATCTCTTATGAGGGTTTGGTTTTAGAAGATCCAAATCAAGAGCCTGAAGATGATATGTGGAGATGGTCTGTAAGTCCTGAAGATGCTCCTGATAAAGCAGAGATAATTGAGCTTGAGTACAAAAATGGCGACCCTGTTGCGCTTGATGGCGTTACACTAACTCCTGCAAAGATGCTTGAGGCTCTAAATGCTCTTGGCAAGAAACATGGGATTGGCAGAATAGATATAGTTGAAAATAGATTTGTTGGTATGAAAAGTCGTGGTTGCTACGAGACACCAGGTGGAACTATAATGCTAAAAGCTCATCGTGCCGTAGAGAGTATAACTCTAGACCGTGAGGCTGCACATCTAAAAGATGAGATTATGCCAAGATATGCAAAAACCATCTATAACGGCTTTTGGTTTGCTCCTGAGCGTGAGATGATGCAAGCTATGATTGACAAGTCACAAGAGAGTGTAAATGGAACAGTAAAACTAAAACTATACAAAGGCAATGTGATGGTCGTAGGTCGTCATAGTGAGAAAAATAATCTTTTTAGTGAAGAGTTTTGTACATTTGAAGAGGACGAGGTTTATAATCAAAAAGATGCAGAGGGTTTTATAAAGCTTAATGCTCTTAGGTTTATAATTGGTGGGAAAAATAAGAAATTTTACGGAAACAGTTAATAAAAATTACTCTACAGAAGCTCGCTTCGTGCTTTAGTGAGAGGAATTTTTATTGGACTTTGTTCAATAAAAAGGAGACAATTATATGAAAGTATTATTATTGAAAGATGTTAAAGGGCTAGGAAAAGCTGGAGAGATCAAAGAGGTTAAAGATGGTTATGGGAAAAACTTTCTTATAGGTAAAAAGCTTGCTCTTCATGCAAGCAATGAAGTTTTGAGAAAACATGAAGCTAGGCTTAGAAGAAAAGCACTTGAAGACAAAGCAGAAATGGCAAGACTCAAAGATATTGAAGTTGCTCTAGGAAAAGCAAAGCTTAAGATAGTAAGAAAACTTGGAGCAAATGGTAGTCTTTTTGGTGCAGTTACAAAAGATGAGATTGCTCATGAGCTACAAACTCAGTACGGTATTGAGATAGATAAAAGAACTATTGAGATTAAAAATGCTATCAAGATGACTGGCGTGTTTGATATAACCATAAAACTGGGACATGGCATACACGCTCCTTTAAAACTTGAAATAGTCGGAGAATAAATGTTTGACGCAACTACTATACTTGGCTACAAGGCTGATGGAAAAGCTATCATCGGCGGAGATGGTCAAGTGACTTTTGGGGATGCTATACTAAAGAGCAATGCAACAAAGATAAGAAAACTTCATCACGGTAAGATTTTGGCAGGATTTGCAGGAAGCACGGCTGATGCTTTTAATCTTTTTGATATGTTTGAGGGGATACTAGAGCAGAAGAAGGGTGATCTTTTTAAGTCTGTTATAGAGTTTTCAAAAGAGTGGCGAAAAGACAAGATGCTTAGGCGACTTGAAGCTATGATGATTGTTTTAGATACAAAACATATTTTTATCTTAAGTGGAAATGGAGATGTTGTTGAGCCTGAAGATGGAAAACTTGCAGCCATAGGAAGTGGTGGAAACTTTGCCATCTCAGCTGCCAGAGCACTGGATAAACATGCTAGTTTGGAGCCAGAAGAGCTAGTAAAAGAGAGTTTACTCGTAGCGGGTGAGCTTTGTATATATACAAACACAAATATAAAAACTTATGTTTTAGAGGACAGTAAATAGATGAATATGACACCAAAAGAGACCGTTGCTTACCTAGATGAGTATATAATAGGTCAGCTTGATGCGAAAAAAGCGATTGCAATTGCACTTCGTAATAGATACAGAAGACTACAACTTGATTCTGAGATGCAAGAAGAGGTTATGCCTAAAAATATCCTTATGATAGGAAGCACTGGAGTTGGTAAAACGGAGATAGCAAGAAGATTAGCAAAGATGATGAATCTGCCTTTTGTTAAAGTCGAAGCTAGCAAATACACTGAAGTTGGTTTTGTGGGACGGGATGTTGAGTCTATGGTAAGAGACTTAGTTATGGCATCGATTAATCTTGTAAGAAATGAACATAGAGAGAAAAACATAGACTTAATTAATGATCATGTCGAAAAGACTATCATAGAAAAACTACTTCCGCCACTTCCAAAAGGTGCAAGTGGTGAGAAAAAAGAGGATTATAAAAGAAGTTATGCTCGTATGAAAGAGAGACTAAGAAATGGCGAGCTTGATGAGCTTAGTATAGAAGTAGAGATAACTGGTGGCGGAAGTGATATGAGTGATAGCTCACTTCCTCCTGAGATGATAAAAGTGCAAGAGTCTTTCATAAAGATTTTGGGTAGCGGAAAAGATAGTATAAAAAAAGAGCTAAAAGTCAAAGATGCTAAAGAAGCACTCAAGCATGATGCGAGTGAAAAGCTGCTTGATTTTGAAGCTATAAAAGTTGAAGCGATTGATCGAGCTCAAAATGGCGGTATTATATTTTTGGATGAGATAGATAAAATAGCGGTAAGCTCAGGTGCGAGCCATAGAAGTGACCCTAGCAAAGAAGGCGTGCAAAGAGACCTGCTTCCTATAGTTGAGGGGAGTGATGTAAACACAAAGCATGGTATGGTAAAAACTGACCATGTTCTTTTTATAGCTGCTGGGGCATTTCATCTTAGTAAACCAAGCGACTTAATACCAGAGCTTCAGGGAAGATTTCCACTAAGAGTTGAGCTTGACTCACTTACTGAAGAGGTACTTTATAAGATACTAGCTCAAGCTAAAAATTCACTTTTGAGGCAGTATGAAGCTCTGCTTGGGGTGGAAAAAGTAAAACTTATATTTAAAGATGATGCCATAAGAGCAATCGCAAAGATATCACAGATGGCAAATGAGAAGATGGAAGATATAGGAGCAAGAAGACTTCATACTGTCGTAGAGAAGGTTATAGAGGAGATTAGTTATAATGCAGATGAGCGAAGTGGCGAGAGTGTAATCATAACAAAAGAGTTAGTTCATGAAAAGCTTGATGAGATTGCTGAAGATGAAGATGTTAGCAAGTACATACTCTGATGAGTGACGTAAAAACTAAAGCGGGTTTTGTATCAGTAATAGGAAGACCAAATGCTGGAAAAAGCTCACTCATAAACTGGATTATAAACGAGAAGATTGCTATGGTCTCACACAAAGCTAACGCAACAAGAAAGCGCTCAAATATCATCGCTATGCATAACAATACTCAGATTATATTTGTCGATACTCCTGGCATCCACGAAAAAGAGAGGTTACTCAATAAGTTTATGATGGATGAAGCACTTAGGGCTATGGGCGATTGTGATTTGATACTATTTTTAGTTCCTGCTAGTGATAACTTGAAAGACTATGTTAAATTTTTAGAGAGAAATAAAAAAAATATACCTCATATACTTCTTTTGACCAAAGCTGATAGTATCAACAAGAAAGCACTTTTTAGGAAGATAGAAGAGTACTCAAAATTTCAAGATAGATTTCAAGCTCTCATTCCAATATCAATCAAAAAAGGCTTAACGCAATCTTATCTGCTTGATGTCATCTCAAAAGAACTACCAGAGCATCCTTATCTGTATGATACAGAGATTTTAACCACTGATCCTCTCAAAGATTTATACAAAGAGTACATAAGAGAGGCTATATTTAACAATACAAGTGAAGAGATTCCCTATTTTGCCGATGTTTTAGTAGAAAAAGTGGAAGAAAGTGTTGAAATTAACAATATTTATGCTACAATTATTGTAGATAAGAAAAGTCAAAAGGGTATAGTCATCGGAAAAGATGGCAAAACCCTTCAAAGAATTGGTTTTGAAGCTAGAAAGTCTATAGAAAATCTTGCCGGCAAAAAGATTTTCTTGAAACTCTTTGTTGTAGTTAAGCAAGGCTGGAGTCAAGACAAAGAAATATTAAAAAAGATAGGTTATACAATAGAGTAATATTTTTATCTATTTTAGATAGAATTTACTCAAAATATTAAAACTAGGCGGGAATATGGCAAAAAATAGCAATAATAAAAACTTCTCTTCAATTATTTCAATTAATCCAACATCATTGGAGTCATATAGTTATGCTAAAAATGAGATTAAGCCTTTTAAGTTAGAAAAAAGTAGTAAAAACTCATTTTTTATATCTTATATCCAAAGTAAAAATGTTATCGGCGCCACTGTCGAGATGAGTAGAAATATCCCAGATTCTGATCTTGATGATGCGTTGGAGATAAAGGTATATGAAGAGCTAGGACTTGACTCTGCTCTTGAATATACGATAACTTATCTAGAAGCGGAATCGAAGGATTCAAAAAACAGGGCATATAATGTTTTTGTGATAGACACCTCTCTTGTTAGCGAACAACTCTCAACTATAAAGAAAAAAACTAGTTATATCGACTATGTAACAACTGCACCATTTTTGATAGCATCTTTGTATAAAAAGTCACTACTAGAGTCAGATACTACGGATTGTTTTATATACTTTCAAAAAAATGATGCATTTTTAGCAATATATAAAAACGGTGAGTACTTATACTCTAAATCACTTCATTACTCTCTAGAAGAACTTACTGAGAAATTTTGTGAACTACTTGGCGAAAGAATAGAAGAAGAAGACTTTTACAAACTACTTACAACCGAGGGTTTGAAAAGCACAAATGTATCTTATCAGTCTTTTCTTATGCAACTATTTGGTGAGCTATTTTTATATATTAATGATGTTATTGTATTTGCTAAACGATCATACTCTATAGATAGCATTGATAAAATATATATCGGCTCTGCAGTTGGTGTATTTGTAGGAGTTGATGAGTATGCAAAAAGCTACTTAGGACTTGAATCTTATGAGTTTAACTTTAGTATAGCAATCAACTCTAAAGAATGGTATGTAGACCAATTACATATACTTATGATACTTACTTCTCAAATATATTTAGAAGATAAGGATGATAAGTTAAATTTTTCTATCTTCAGAAGACCTCCTCCTCTTAAAAATAGACCTGTAGGTAAACTCATAGGAGTTGTAGCAGCAAGTATAATTCTTGCACTAGCTTACCCAGCTTATCAATATGGTTATGCTAAATTTTTACAAATCCAGATTAATCAAGCAAATAATGAATTTAGAAAAGTAAATGCAGAAGCAAATATAATAAGGGCTAAGATTGCAAAGCTAAAAGAAGAGAGAGCAAAGGTTGTTGCCTTAGTAAAAAAAGAGTCTGATAAGTTAGACTTCAGAAAAAAACTTCTTACAGAGATACACAATAAAAAGATTGATTATTCGATGAAGGCCTTGATCTTAGTAGAACTTATCAATATATCCAATAAATATCAATCAAAAATTTCAGATATTGTGTATAGTGAAAATGATATGACACTATCAATTGAAAATAGAAATGAAAAAAAGATAACAGAATTTATCAAGGAGCTAACAAAGCTTCAAAAATACAAAATTACTACTGACAAAATTAAAAAAGACGAAGAGAGTAAGCTTTTTTTTAGTCAGATAGTCATAGGACTCTAATATGAATGAACCTAACACTTTTGAAAAAATAGATGATTATCTTAAAGATAAAAAAAGTAGTGAGCTTACGCTTGTTTTTTTTATGGTATTTGTTGTTATTGGATTTGTGATTTATTCATTAGTATTTCCAACAACAGAAAAGATGCTAAAAAAAGCACAAAATTCTCATAAAAGTATTCATAGTAAGCTAAACAAAGAGAATGCATATCTTAATTCTGTAACTAGGAATGGTGATAGAAATTTCATCATCAAGAAAATGAATAGCGAATTAGAAAGGGAAAAAATTACTCTTAAAAATACAAAACATGTCAATGCTCATATAGATACTAGGCTAAAAGAGTTATCTAGTCTTCTTTTTAACGATAAAAATTGGGCAAAATTTTTGGATTCCATAGCATTTACAGCACAAAAATATGGAATAGAAGTTGCTCTGATAGGAAATAGCTTTTTTGAACCAAGTCTTCAAGAGATAACACAGGTTTTAACAGTAAAAGTTGACTTTAATGGTGAGTTTAACAATATTTTAAAATTTATAAATGAACTAGAAGAGAGTGAACTTGTTGTAGATATCGGAACTCTGAAGCTAGAGAGTAGTGATACAATTACAGGGACTCTTGATATTGCTGTATGGGGGATGAAGTATTGAAAACATTAATTTTATTAACCTTGTCGCTGATTATATCTTCTGCATTTCTATTTGCAAAAGATGAAGTTAGTAGTAAAACTGATGAATACGATAAGCTATTTACGCAGATAAGTAAAAAACGTATAGGTGCATCAAATCAGGATATTAACAAAGTTGAAAATCCATTCATTATGGAGCGAAATATAGTAATAGATGTGAACAGTAGTACAGCTAAGGCTCAAACTATATATAAGCTAAATGCAATATTTGATAAAAAAGCAAAGATAAATGGGCAGTGGTATAAGCTAAATAGTGAAATTGACAATTTTAACCTAGCTAGTATTGGTAAAAATAGTGTAATCATTAAAAATGAGCACTCTAAAAAGGAACTTTTTATAAGGAAGAGCGATGACAATAAAATTAAATTTTCTTCAAAGTAAGTATCTCTTACTAGTAGCCCTTGTGGCTATTTTGAGTCAACCACTAAGTGCAGAGAAGAGTTGCGACTTTAGAGTATTTAACATAAAGACTGCTGAGAAAGTAACAGGTATTGAACTCTTAACTCAGATAGCTGATAGTTGTAATTTTAGCATTATAGTTAAAGATAGTTTCGCTTCACAGCTAATTCAAAAAGAACTATATGGTATAAATATGAAAAATCTCTCTTTGGATGAAATCTTTGAGGCACTAATATCTAGTAATGACCTATACTACAACTACGATAAAAACTTTTTAGAGATTTATGCTTTGAAAACAAAAACATTTATGCTTGACTATGTAACTTCAGTAAGACAAGGTACAGCAAACCTAAATGCCTCTGTAGATGCAACCATAACAGAAGGCTCTACTGGCGGCGCTACTACTGGCGGCGGAGACCACACTATCAACTCAGTTGAAACATTTGATTTTTGGTCAACTATACTAGTTGAGACGTCTGCTATCATGAATACTGGGGCTGAAGACTATGTTGCACTTCCTCCAATTATAAATCCAAAGGCAGGACTTATTACTGTAACTGGTACAAAAAAACAACTTGAAAGAGTTGAGAAATACCTAGATCTTTTGGAAAAAAACCTACACAAGCAAGTTCTAATTGATGTTAGTATAGTTGGTGTTGTTCTTGAGGAGAATGAGCAAAGCGGTATTGACTGGAGTCAATTTAGCTTATCTTTAAATAGTACCTCTAAATTTAACAGCAGCAGCACAGATGCATCTGGCTCTCATTCTCTCCCTCTTACTCCTGGACTAACTTTTGCAAATAATAAATTAGCGATTGTCAATGATGCCATGTTTAGCATGACAGGACTAATGGACTTTGTAAATACTCAAGGAGATGGTACAGTCATATCAAGCCCAAAAGTAATCTCTATGAATAACCAGCAAGCACTTATAACCATAGGTGACAATATAAACTATAGAGTAAGGAGCACTGAAAATAGTGCAGATAACACAGGAACTGTAAGTGAATCTTATGACAACTACTCAATTTTCATTGGAGTACTTCTTAACATAACTCCTCAAATCACTGATGATGGTGAGATAATCCTAAGGATAAATCCAGCTGTTAGTAATTTTAAATACCAAGAGGATAAGGGTAAACAAATAACTCCTAGAGAAATTGCTCCAGATACATCTGAGAAAAAACTCTCTACAATCGTAAAAGTACAAAATGGAAACACAATCATATTGGGTGGATTGATTGCTCGTTCGGATAGCAGTAACAAATCTGATGTCTCTTTCTTGAGTCAGATTCCTCTACTTGGCGAGGCTTTTAAATCAGACTCAACTAAAAAAACTACAACTGAACTTATATTTGTTATAACTCCTAGAATTATAGGGTCAAAAGATGATACAAAGGTAT
>CAYOWG010000026.1:0-11721 GCA_964407605.1 uncultured Sulfurospirillum sp.
GGTCGCCTATAATAGAACTATTGGAGTTTGTTGGTGGGGGCTAATGCCAAAGAGTTTTTTTTGGCTCTAGTGCAGACTCGATGCAAGCAACTGCGACTGCATACTCTCCATCGTGAGTTATACTTAAAGCAGTATCTATAATCTCAAACTCCTCTATAAGGTGTTTAGATAGAGTAAAGTAGGGGGCTTTTTTTTCATTTTTGTGTAGCTTTATATCAAAAAAACCACACTTTGAGCTGATGCCAGCACCAAGAGCTTTGCTTATAGCTTCTTTTGCTGCCCAATAGCCTGCGTGTGAGGTAGATGAAGATGCTAGTTTTATCTCATCTTCATCTAAAAATCTTTTTATTGCCTTGTCTCCAAAGCGTTTTTTTAGTCTTTCTATCCTCTCTATCTTGACAATATCAATGCCAATCATCACTGAACTACGAAATCCGTAAAGAAGATGTTATTTATCTGCCCATCAGTGAGAACTGCATTTATCTTGCCAATCATTTCGTCTTTTAAGCGGTCTTTGCCTTTCATGGTGCTTATCTCTTCAAATGTTTTTGAAGAGAGTGAGCGGATGATAATATCTCTTATCATTGATTTTTTCATATCCATTTCAGAAGCTAACTTTTCTGAATCAAGCTCTATATCAAGTGCTACTTTTAAAAACCTACCACCATTTTCACTAAGGAGATTTACTACAAATTGATCCATCGGGTACATGGGCCCAATAGTTAGTAAATTGGTTGAGCGTTTTGATACTCTTTGGTTTGTGCTTTGTGCTTGAGCTTGCAGTTGTTGCATTGCTGGCTGATTATCACTTCCAAGAAGTAAAAATGCAGCTAGTCCGCCACCACTTAGCAGTACAACAAGAAGTGCTATAATCAATATTAGTACCATATTGCCACCAGATTTTTTTTCTACCTCTTCAACTTCTTCTGCTGCCATTATTTGTCCTTTTGTTATTGTCTATATATCGTTGGATTATACTAAAAGTTTAATAAATATGTTATAAATTACATCCACTCTATAAGTTTTGATACCTCATCTATCTCATAACATTTGATTCCAGCTACTTTTTCTGATGGGATTGAAGGTACTATCGCTTTTGTAAAGTGTTGTGATTTTGCCTCTTTTAGTCTTTGGTCGAGTGAAAATATGTCTCTTATGTCACCTATCAAGCTAACTTCACCCATAAAAATAGTGTCTTTACTGATGGGGCGGTTTCTAAAGCTGCTTATGATTGCTGCTATTATCGCTAAATCTGCTGAAGTTTCTGTTATCTTTATGCCGCCTGTTATGTTGATAAAAACATCATACTGATTGAAAGGAAGGTCAAGTTTTCTCTCTAAAAGAGCGAGAAGCATAGTAAGGCGATTGAGCTCATACCCAGTTGAGCTTCGTTTTGGGTTTGCATAGCTACTATCACTCACAAGAGCTTGAACTTCTATGACGATAGGGCGACTTCCTTCCATGATGACGGTTACACATGAGCCTGCTTGTGCGTTTCCTCTTGTGAAGAATTTTTTAGATATATCTTTTGCACTTACAAGCCCAGCACTTGTCATCTCAAATATACCAACTTCACTAGTAGAACCAAAGCGATTTTTAAAGCCCCTTAAGATTCTAAGCTCTCTCGAAGAGTCCCCCTCAAAATACAAAACAGTATCAACCATATGCTCCAAAACTTTTGGCCCAGCAATCGAGCCCTCTTTTGTGATGTGTCCTATGATAAATATTGCAATAGCATTCTCTTTTCCCCATCTCATAAGCTCAAATGTAATCTCTCTTACTTGGGAAACACTTCCTGGTGATGCTGTGAGTTTCTCGCTATACATGGTTTGGATTGAGTCAATCACAACTGCTTTATAGTTATTTTTTGCTAACTCTCCCAAAATAGCATCAAGTCTTGTCTCGCTCATCAAAAATAGATTCTCATAGTTACTTCCAAGTCTATCAGAGCGGAGTTTTATCTGCCCTGCGGACTCTTCGCCACTAACATATAGTACTTTTTTACCATCTTTTGCAAGATTGCCAGCTATCTTTAAGAGCAGAGTTGATTTTCCAACACCAGGACTCCCTCCTATGAGAGTTAAACTGCCACTCACTATACCGCCACCCATCACCAAGTCTAGCTCGCTATCACCAGAACTAAAGCGAGATATCTGGTCTTGCTCTACTTTTGTTATAGCTATAACTTGATTTGAAGGTGAGTGAGTTGTGATACTTTTTATCTCTTTTAGAACTTCTATCTGTTTTTGGTTTAGCTCCAAAAACTCCTCCCAAGCTCCACAACTTGGACACTTTCCAAGCCATCTAGCATTTTGATAGCCACAAGCCTGACACTCAAAAAGACTTTTTTTCCTGCTCATTTTACTGCCTTCTTTTTAAGAAGCAAAGCTCCTTAAAAATTCCTAGCACTAAAGCTTTGTCTTTGACAAGAGTATGCATTTAGATTTCACTCACAAATATAGCATCAAGTATGACATCTATAAAATCGTCTGGACTAAAAGGTATCAAGTCATCTTCTCCTTCGCCAACACCAACAAAGATGATAGGAAGTTCAAGCTCTCTAGCAACTCCAAAAAGGGCTCCACCTTTTGCTGTACCGTCTAGCTTTGTGATTATGATAGCATCTATACCAACTATTTCGTTAAATGATTTTGCTTGGTTTATGGCTGAGTTTCCTTGTGTGCCATCTAGCACTAGGATTTTTCTATGAGGTGCTCCCTCTTTGGCTTTATCGCAGATGCGGACAATCTTTTTGAGCTCATTTGAGAGGTTTGTGTGATTGTGTAGGCGTCCTGCTGTGTCTATTATGACATTGTCAAGGTCTTTTGCTATTGCTGAGCTTATGGTGTTAAATGCAACTGCTGAGGGGTCGTGGTCTTGCTTGGTATAGACGATAGGAACTTCAAGCTTGTCCGCCCAGAGCTTTAGTTGCTCTATTGCTGCTGCTCTAAATGTATCACTTGCTCCAAGCATCACTTTGTTCCCAGATTTTTTATAATTATGTGCCATCTTTGCAACAGTTGTTGTTTTTCCAGCACCATTAACTCCTATAACCAAATCAACAAAAGGTCTCTCTTTTGAGCTCTCTTCATTTTTATAGATAAAGTAGGCTTTCATAACATGCCTAACATCTGCGCGCTTCACACTGTTTTGAGGAGGAAGGTAGTAGATTATCTCTTCAACTATCTCATAAGGGATGTCTGACTCCAAAAGCACCTCTTCGAGAGTCTCTTTGTCTATTTTGATAACTTTTTCTGGTAATATATCTTTGATGACATCTGCTGTTTTAGAAAAACCTTTTTTTAAGAAACTAAACATTTAGAGTATCTTTTTTATGTCCGCTTCTATCATCTCCTCATACACTACTCCTACATAACTTCTTGCATATTTTCCATCTCTATCGTATATAAACATTAGTGGGATACTTTTAACACCTCCAACTTCATCTGCAATTTTAAAATTGTCTTGGGAGTTGGTTATGGTAAATTCAATATTGTTACTATTTATAAAGCTAATAACATCTTCATTGCTTTTATGGTCTTCAAGAAGCACGCTAATGATTTTAATATCATCTTTGTATTTGTCCTGCAAACTATTGAGGTGAGGGATTTTAGCTTTACAAGGAGGACACCAAGTTGCAAAAAAGTTTAGCAAAACTATCTTGCCTTCATAGCCTTTAAATATAAAGCCATCTTCTAGTTTTTTTACTTTTATGTCGTTACCCGATGTATCTGTAAGAGTAATACCTTTTGGAGCTTTTTCGAGAGTTTCTTCTTTTTTTATTTTTTCTGTTGCTTTTTCTGTTTTGATTACTTCTTTATCGTTACATCCTGTAAAGATAAACACCATTAAAATAGCTGTTAATAATATTTTCATTTATTTCCTTATATAATAGAGAAGTGATTATACCAAAAAGGTCTTAATAAATGTGTAAAAATGTGTAAAAAAAATATTTTTAGAGAAAAAGCTAAAACAAAGTTGGGTAAATATATAAAAAAAACTAGATTTAAAAGAGATAAGTTCATAGTGAATGAACTAGAAAAGCTTATAAAAAAAGAGAAATATAAAAATATTTTACTTTATATACCTCTAAAAACAGAAGTTGATATGATGCAGCTTATAAAGAAAATTAGACCAAAAATCAATTTATTTGTACCATTTATGGAGGGTGTCAGTTTTAAGATGGTAAAATTTAGATTGCCTCTATTTAGGAAAAAGTTCAACATAAGAGAACCAAACAATTCTTACAAAAGAGTTCCTAGAATAGATTTGGCAATAGTACCAGTCCTTGGGGTGGATGGTGCTTTTAAGCGTATTGGTTTTGGAAAAGGGATGTATGATAGATTTTTTAAATCCCTAAAATACTCTCCAAAGGTAGTTTTTGTACAACTTGAAGAGTGTTTTACAAAAGAGTTTTTATGCCAAAACCATGATATACGAGCAGATATTTATATAACCCCATATATGATAAAAAAGAGGAAATAATGGTAATCGAGATAAGTGTAGCCGTTTTGGCTAGTGGGGCAGTAGGGTTTTTAGTGGCTAAAAAACTAAATGCAGCAAACTATGATGTTTATATTGCTCAAGCAAAAGCTAAGGCAAAAGCGATTGAGTATGAGGCGGAGTTGATTTTAAAAAATTCAGAAGTAAAAGCTAAAGAAGCAGAGTATGACGCAAAAAGAAAGTATGAAGATAAAATTTTTATATTTAAAAAAGAGCATACTGACAAATTAAATGAATTGGATAAAAAAGATAAAAATCTAAAAGATTATTTAAAAAAGTTAAATCAAGAGAAGAGTGATTTAGAAAATCAAAAAAAAGAGGCACAAGATCTTTTTAATGAAGGAAGAAGATTAAAAAAAGAGTATGAATCAAAAGTAGAAGAGTCTATTCGTTTGCTTGAGAGCTCAGCTGGTTTAACTGAGCGTGAAGCAAAAGAAATTATTCTTAAAAAAGTAGAAGAGAAATCTCGTGCTGACATAGCTCATATAGTAAGAAAAGCAGAAGAAGAGGCAAAGCAAGATGCAAGAAGAAGAGTAAACTATATACTAGCTCAAGCCACAACAAGGTTTGCAGGGGAGTTCGCAGCAGAGAGACTTATAAATGTTGTAAATATAAAAGATGATGAGCTAAAAGGTCGCATCATAGGAAAAGAGGGTAGAAATATAAAAGCACTAGAGGTGTTGCTTGGTGTTGATGTTATCATTGATGATACTCCAAATGCGATTATATTGAGTAGTTTCAACCTTTATAGAAGAGCAGTTGCAACAAAAGTGATAGAGCTTTTAGTTGAAGATGGAAGAATCCAGCCTGCGAGAATTGAAGAGATTTATGAGAAAGTAAAAGGTGAGTTTGAAGAGTCTTTGATAGCAGAAGGCGAGACCATACTTATCGACTTGGGAGTTACAAAAGTTCACCCAGAGATAGTCAAGCTTATAGGTAAGCTCAAGTTTCGTGCTAGTTATGGTCAAAATGCACTTGGACACTCGCTTGAGGTTGCTCATCTTGCAGGGGCTATCGCAGCTGAGACTGGTGGAGATGTGACTTTGGCAAAAAGAGCTGGGATACTTCATGATATAGGAAAGGCTCTTACTCATGATTTTGCAGGAAGTCATGTTGATTTGGGAGCTGAGATTTGTAAAAGATACAACGAAGACCCAGTTGTTATAAATGCAATCTATGCCCATCATGGGTATGAAGAGGCAGTAACTGTGGAGTGTGCAGCAGTATGTGCAGCAGACACTCTCTCAGCAGCTCGTCCAGGAGCAAGAAGAGAGGTTCTTGAGAGTTTCTTAAAACGCGTTACAGATATAGAAGAGATAGCAAAAGCAAAGTATGGCATAAAACAGGCTTATGCGATCAACGCAGGTCGCGAAATAAGAGTAATAGCAAATGCAAAGCTAGTCAATGACGATGAAGCAGTCCTTCTTTCTAAAGAGATAGCTCAAGAAATAGAGGATAAAGTACAGTATCCAGGTGAGATAAAAGTACATATTATAAGAGAGATGCGTGCAGTTGGTTTTGCACGCTAGTTAAATCCCATATGGATAGATATAGCTTTAAGAAGATATTTAGAGATATCAAAAAATATAAAAAAGAGCTAATTTTAGCAAATCTTGTAGCTCTTTTTGCAGTCATTATAAACACTCCAGTACCACTTCTGATGCCACTTTTGGTTGACGAAGTACTCTTGGATAAGCCTGGAATAGTTGTTGGTACTATCGATTCACTCTTTGGTAATGGGAACACAGCTTATGTTTATGTGGGTTGTATGCTTGTGCTTGTGTTGTTGATAAGGTTTATCTTTTTTCTTTTAAATTTTTATCAAACCAAGCTTTTTACAATAATCTCAAAAAATATAACCTATAAGATAAGAGAAGACTTACTCAAGCATATTTCAAAAGTTTCACTAAAAGAGTTTGAGTTTTTAGGAACAGGTGCCATAACTTCAAAACTACTTATCGATGTTGATACGGTAGATAGTTTTCTAGGAAGTTCTATCAGTAGGCTTATTATATCAGTTTTGACTATCATAGGTGTTGGTGTTGTATTATTGTTGATTCATTGGCAGCTAGCTCTTTTTATACTTCTTTTAAATCCTTTTGTTATTATAGTTACAACAAAAATAGCGAGAAAAGTTGCTGTATTAAAAAAAGAACAAAATGTAACTTATGAAGTTTTTAGTGAAAGCCTTAGTGAGACACTAGAGCTTTTCGTTCAGATAAAGTCTTTAAATAAAGAGCAAAAGTTTTTTTCACGCTTAATAAAAAAAGCTGAAATTTTAAAAGATAAGTCTATAAAGTTTACATACAAAAGTGATGGAGCAAATCGTTTTTCATTTTTAGTATTTTTGTCTGGTTTTGAGGTTTTTAGAGCCGCAAGCATACTAGTAGTTGCTTATTCTGATTTGACTATTGGATTGATGTTGGCGATATTTGGTTATCTTTGGGTGATAATGAGTCCTATTCAAGAAGTACTAAATATACAGTATGCATATCACAACGCAGTTGCATCACTTAAGAGAATTAACTCTATATTCGCTTTAAAAACTGAGCAGACATACAAAGATGGACCAAATCCATTTGATGGAAAAGATACCAATAGTATCGAGATTAGAGACTTGACATTTTATTATGAAGAAGACAAAAGTGTTTTAAAATCTTTAAATATGAAGATTGAGAGAGGAAGTAAGGTAGCTCTTATTGGGGCTAGTGGTAGCGGAAAGACCACTCTTGCCCAACTTTTGGTTGGTTTGTATCCTGTGCAAAAAGGTGATATATTATTTGATGATATATCTGTAAAAGATATTGGCTTAGATAGGGTTAGAGAAAATATATTTTTAGTTTTACAAAGCCCTCAACTATTTAATGATACAATCTCAAAAAATTTGACCTTTGGAGAAGATATAAAGAAGGAAAAGTTGGATTTTGCGATAGAGGTAGCTCAGCTAAAAGATTTTATAGACTCTTTAAAAGATGGGTTTGAGACTATAGTAGGAAGAGATGGCATAAAGCTTTCAGGAGGACAAAGACAGAGACTCTCGATCGCTAGGATGGTGATACAAAATCCAAATATAGTAATCTTAGATGAGTCAACTTCGGCACTAGATGTACATACTGAAGCAAGACTCTTTAAAGCTTTAGAGGATTACTTGAAGGATAAAACGACTATCATTATAGCTCATAGACTTAGCACTGTGAGAAAGGCAGACTTTATATATGTTCTTGAGGATGGTGAGATAGTTGAAGAAGGCAGCAGCAAGGATTTGATGGAGCAAGAGGGTTTGTTCTATGATTATGTAAAAGAGAAAGAAGGAAAAAAATGAAACAAATTTTAATTGTATTTATGATTGTTTTTGGAGTTACAAATTTGTCTGGAGCTTCAGTTGAAGAGCAGATATTGGAAGCAAGTAACACCATGAAAAAACTCACTAGAAGTCAAAATAGCATACCAATGCCTATAATGAAAAGCGCAAAAGCAATAGTTATTATACCAGGGTCTGTTAGGTTTGGACTATTTTTAGGTGGCAGGGCTGGCGAAGGAGTTGCTAGTATCAAAAAGGCTGATGGCAGTTGGAGCTATCCGTTTTTTATAAATCTAGGAGGGGGAAGTTTAGGTTTTCAAATTGGTGTTGAAGTTGTTGATTCTATATTGGTTTTTAGAACACAAAACAGTGTTGATGAGCTGATGAGCGACAAGTTTAAATTAGGAGCAGAAGTTTCAGTTTCAGCAGGACCTCTAAGTGCCAATGTAGACAAGAGTGCCGAGATAGATATGAGTGCAGAGATATTTACCTACTCACAAAATAGCGGACTTTTTGCAGGAGCAACGCTTCACGGAGCAGTTATCTCAAATGATGATGAAAAAAATAGAGCTCTTTATGGCAATGATATGAGTGTAAAAAAGATAGTAACAGGCACAAATCTAAGTGATGCTTATGGCGTCCGAGAGTTTTTAAAAGAACTCAATAGCTTCGTGGAGAGATAAGAGTGGAAACTGTTATTGATTCACTCTCAACCTATGGCTATATCATACTTTTTGCATACTCTTTGGGTGGTGGCATGGTTGCTATTATCGCGGCAGGTCTTCTCTCTTACGCAGGGAAGATGGACCTTGGAACATCTATAGCAGTTGCATTTGTTGCCAATGCCCTTGGAGACTCGCTTCTGTTTTATATAAGTAGGTACAACAAAGCACTGATGATGCCATATCTAAGAAAACATAAAAGAAAACTTGCACTTAGTCACATTCTCATGAAGAGGCATGGCGATAAAATCATATTTATTCAAAAATTTGTATATGGTATAAAAACTTTAATTCCTATAGGGATTGGTATGACAAAATATCCAATAGCAAAGTTCAATATACTCAATCTTATAGCAGCATTTATATGGGCTGTTGTTTTGGGTTATGCTAGCTACTCAGCTGGCGATGTGGTCTATAATGCATCTAATTACCTAAATACCCACCCTTGGATAGCACCAGCAATCATCTTTACAATTCTTGGTAGTATATGGTACTATTTTAAGGTGATGACCGTTAAAAAATCAAAGTAGTTCTTAAACTGCTCTATCATGGGTATTTTGATTTGCATATAGAGCCTAAGGTCTTTTGAGAGCTGATGATAGAGTGCATGATTTGGTTTTATAACTATAAGGTCTTTGCATCTACTTTTCGCTTCTGCTATGCTCATGCCAGTTTTGATGCCATAGCTTCTAGCTTCATAACTTGAGGTTGTAACTATACCTCGTATTTTATCTTTGTCTTTAAAGTAATCAGGAAGCTTTGATTCGTTCTTGTCTATAAAAACAGCAGATACAAAAGCTCCGCTGTTTTGAAATACAATATCTCTATTGAGTCTCTCTTTTGAGAAGATATAAGGATCACTCCTCCCTCCAATAGCAACAGGTTTCCCTAGTAGCTTTGGGTTAGATATCCTCTTAGCTGATACAAAAAAAGCATCTAAATCAAGATGAAAATTCAACTAAAAAACAAAGTTACTTATTTTTAGCATCATCTGTTCAAACTTTTGTATATATGATTCTAGTTTTTCTATTTTTCCCATCATTTTTTATCCTTTATTTGATTTCTAGCAAAAGTATACATATTTTTTTAATTATGCTACAATAACATTACAAATTGAAATGTTTTTACTAAAAGGAGAGATTGAATGCCAGATTTTAAAGAGATTGTTAGCCGTATAAAGGATATACTGTCAAATGAACTAGGAGGTAAGAGAGTTTTTGATAAAGATATAGCGGATGCTTTAGGGATTAAGCATTTTAGTTTTGCCACTATGAAAAGTCGAAAAAGGATTCCATATAAGGAAATCTTAGATTTTTGTGCAAAGAGAAAGATATCTATAAATTGGCTTCTGTTTGACCAAGCAGTACAAAGTATAGCGGATCAAAGTGAGAAATTTGAAAGAATTCACTACTTTAGAGATATATATGCAAGTGCTAGAGGAGGAGCTTTGAGTTATGATGAAAAGAGCGAATTTCTTTTTCTTGATGAAGAGATGGTAAGTCATCTTGGAGGAAAACAGTCTATCAAAAACATACACGCTTTAAATGTCATAGGCGACTCGATGGAGCCAACTCTAAACGATGGAGATATGGTTTTTATGGATAAAGAGAGCATAAATCCAAGTAAAAATGGAGTATATATAGTCACTACTCCTGCTGGATTGTTTATAAAAAGATTGCAATTAAAATTAGATGGAACAGTAGCTTTGATTTCAGACAATAAAATCTACGCTGACGAGATAGTAAATTTGGAAGATATAAGGGTTTTAGGAAAAGTTATTGGAGTTATGTCCAATAACTTTTAGCTCTTACATGTAGAGACTATAAAGACTCTTTGATTTCGATACTTACTATAGTATCATTTTGCTTAATTGAGTCAAGAGTTTTCATACTCTCTTCGTCACTTGGGTCAATCGCACCAAAAACAGTATGAAGACCATCTAGGTGTGGAAGTGCATCATAACATATAAAGAATTGACTGCCGCCAGTGTTTGGACCAGCATGAGCCATGGAAAGTGCACCTTTAGTATGTTTGCTTGTTTGGTCTGCTTCACACTCGATAGCCCAACCAGGACCGCCTGTGCCAGTGCCTTGAGGACATCCGCCTTGTGCTACAAAGCCATCTATGACGCGGTGAAAGCTAAGCCCGTTATAAAATCCATCGTTTGAAAGGTGTGCAAAGTTAGCAACTGTGTTTGGAGTTTCCTCGACAAATAGCTTTACGCTCATCGTGCCATTGTCTGTCGTGATGACAGCGTATTGAAATTTTGCTAATTCCTCTTTTGTGTATTCATAAACTTTTAAATCGCTCATTTTAAATCCTAATATATTAATTTGAGTGCGATTATACCATATCTTCTAGTTTTTTTGCCTCTTTTAAGTCTTCTAAAAACTGAACCCAGTTGGCTATTTTCTTATCTTCGTGCATGATATGCTCAACAAAAGATATCTCTATAAAGTCTTCTATGCTTTCTTGAGTTTTTTCTATACTGAGTTTGGTTGAGTTTCTTATAAGCTCACTTAGATTTTCCATGATGTTTATATGTATAGCTTTATGCTCTTCTAGTTTGTCATACTTTATACTTTTCATATACTCTTCTTCATTTGAGAAGTGTTTATTGAAATAGTAAAAAAGTTTTTTTAATGTCTCAACTATTTTTTTTCTTTTTTCACCTAAAGGAACATCTTTAAATGCTTCATTGGCAATGCAAAATAGCTCTTTGTGTTCTGTATCAATGAGTACATTGTTTATGCTATATGATTTTTTCCAAACAAATACATCCCCTATTATATTTTTAGATTCTACCCATTTTGAAATTTTTTTATCTTCATTGATTATGTGCGATATAAACCAGATTTTTATAAAATTTGCTAACTCTTTTTCTATCTCAGCAGGGTTCATTTTTGTGATATTTTTTAAAAATTTATTCATGGATAATATGATAATTCGGTGCTTTGTTTTATGCTCTGCTAGTTCTGGATATGCTATAGACTCCATAAAGCTTTCTTCGTGAGCAAAGTGTTTTTTTGTGTAGTTAAGTAGTTTTTCAACAATAGCTTTTATCTTTTTTATCTTTTGTTTAGGTTCTACAACACAAAATGCTTCTGCAGCGATTTTAAACAAGTTTTTATGCTCACTGTCTATTCTGTCGTTTCCTACGATATAAAGGTCGCTCCAAGTTAAATCAACTATAAT
>CAYOWG010000027.1:0-11562 GCA_964407605.1 uncultured Sulfurospirillum sp.
TCCACAAAATCAACTCTTCAGAAAAACGAGAGATATGCATCATCATGGTTGAGATATTGAAAAGAATATCAAGTGCAAAATCCCTATCGCTCACAGTATCAAGACAGTTTATGCTCACACTATCAAAGCCAAGAAGTTTTGCAGTCTCTTCTCTATCTATATCGTGAGGAGTCCCTGCAAGTGCGGCACAACCCAAAGGAAGCACATCATTTCTTTTATAAGCACTCTCAAATCTCTCAATATCTCGCTTGAACATACTCACATAAGCCAACATATGAAAAGCAAAGTTTATAGGTTGAGCATGTTGCAAGTGTGTCATGCCAGGAAGCATCGTGTCTGTATGCTTTTTTGAAATATCCAAAAGTGTTTTAATCATCTCTTCGATAAGACTCACGATAATCAAGCTATTTTTTTGCACGAAAAGCCTAAAATCAAGTGCAGCTTGGTCATTTCTGCTTCTTGCAGTATGTAGTTTTTTGCCAGCATCACCGACAAGCTCAATCAGTCTTGATTCAATTGCCATATGTATATCTTCATCACTTATCTTAAACTCAAACTCATCTTTTTCTATCTCTTCAAGAATTTGCAAGAGTCCAAGTATGATTTCATCTGTCTCTTTAACAGACAATATCTTCTGCTTCATGAGCATTGAAGCGTGAGCAATCGAACCTTTTATATCTTCTTGGTACAGTTTTCTATCAAATGGCAAAGATGTATTGAACTCATCCAAGAGATCTGCTCCACTTTTTGAAAATCTACCTGACCATAATTTTGCCATTTTTACCCCTACATGTAAAGTTGCTTATAACTTCGGTCCAGCGCCTGAAAAATCAGATTCCTCTGTTATATATTTTTTGAAGTTTTTAATAAACATTGTTGCTAACTCTCTATGCGACTCATCAAAAAGACTCTTGTCTTGCCAAGTATTTCTTGGATTTAAAATATTGCTTTCAACTCCATTAAGCTTTGTAGGAATGCTCAAACCAAAAATTGGAGTCTCAATAAACTCTTCATCTTCTATACTACCATCCAAGATAGCATCTATACAAGATCTAGTTGCTTTTATACTCATACGAGTTCCAACTCCATAACTACCGCCAGTCCAGCCAGTGTTTACTAGATAGACATCAACTTTGTGTTTATCTATCTTCTCACCAAGAAGTTTTGCATAAACTGTTGGATGTAGTGGTAAAAATGCCTCTCCAAAACAAGAGCTAAAAGTAGCAACTGGCTCAGTTACACCTCTTTCAGTTCCTGCGACTTTCGCAGTATATCCGCTCATAAAATAGTACATCGCTTGCTCTTTTGAGAGTCTGCTCACTGGTGGTAAAACACCAAATGCGTCAGCCGTTAAGAAGATAATCTTTTTAGGATGAGGAGCTTTGAGTGATCTTTTATGATTTGCTATGTGCTCTATCGGATAAGATACACGAGTATTTTCAGTTTTGCTTCCATCTGCATAATCCACATTGCCGTCACTATCTATAACGACATTTTCTAAAAGTGCATTACGCTTGATAGCTCCATAGATTTCAGGCTCATTTTGCGGGTCAAGTCCTATACACTTTGCATAACAGCCACCCTCAAAATTAAATATGCCCTTATCATCCCAGCCATGCTCATCATCACCAATCAATCTTCTTTTTGCATCAGTTGATAGCGTTGTTTTACCAGTTCCAGAGAGTCCAAAAAACAGAGCTGTATCTCCTTCGCTTCCTACATTTGCAGAACAATGCATGGAGAGCTTTCCCTCTAGTGGCAACCAGTAGTTCATCATTGAAAAAATACCTTTTTTCATTTCGCCACCATACGAAGTTCCGCCGATTATTGCTATGTTTTTTTCTATATTGAAAACTATAAAAACATCTGTATGCAAATCATGCTTTGCATAGTCTTTGTTGCTTAGTTTACAAGCATTATATACAGTAAAGTCTGGAGAAAAATCCCAAAGATCCTCTTGGGCTGGGCGTATAAACATATTTTTGACAAAATGTGCCTGCCAAGCAAGCTCTGTTACAACACGGATACTTTTTCTACTCTCAGGAGCTGCCCCGCAATAAGCATCTTGAACATATATCTCTTTATTTGAAAGCTGAGCTTTGACCTTAGCAAAAAGGTCATCAAAGACCTCTTTTGAGGTAGATTTATTGACATGCCCCCAAGAGATATGTTCATTTGAAGGCTTACTCATAACAAAATACTTATCTTTTGGGCTTCTGCCTGTAAATATACCAGTATCAACAGAAAATGCCCCATTTGTCGTAGCTCTTCCTTCATTGTTTTTCATCTCATGCTCATACAGTTCATCATAACTTAGGTTATGATAGACCTTTTTAATCCCGCTTAATCCTAAACTATCTAGTCCGTTGACCTTAGACATACTTTTATTCCCTTGATTTTAATTAAATATCGATATCAAAACACCTGCTGCAACAGCTGAGCCGATTACACCAGCAACATTTGGACCCATAGCATGCATTAGAAGCATATTGGTTGGGTCTGCTTTCATGCCCTCTTTGTTTGCTACTCTTGCGGACATCGGTACAGCACTCACACCAGCAGCTCCCATAAGAGGATTTATCTGCTCTTTGCTGAACTTATTCATAACCTTTGCCATTATAACTCCAGCAGCAGTTCCTATAGAAAAAGCAACTAAACCTAAAACAATAATCCCTAAAGTTTCAGCCACTAAAAATGTTTCAGCCTTTAGTCTTGAACCTATCGCTAGACCTAAAAGAATTGTTACGATGTTAATAAGCGAGTTTTTAAGAGTGTCCGAGAGTCTCTCTACAACTCCAGACTCTTTTATAAAGTTACCAAAGGTCAAAGCTCCTACAAGAGGTGCAGCAGCAGGAAGCACAAGCATACAAAGGACTATAACTGATATAGGAAAGATTATCTTCTCTAGCCTTGAAACTTCTCTTAGCTGAACCATCTTTATCTTTCTCTCTTCTTTTGTAGTAAGAGCCCTCATGATAGGAGGTTGGATAATCGGAACTAGTGCCATATATGAGTAAGCAGCTATTGCGATGGCTCCAAGCAAATCAGGGGAGAGTTTGGAGGCTATAAATATAGCAGTTGGTCCATCAGCGCCACCTATAATACCAATTGACGCAGCATCTTGTAAGGAAAAATCAAAAACTGTTGTATATTCACTAAGAGCTAAGGCACCCACCATAGTAGAGAAAATACCAACTTGTGCAGCTGCTCCAAGAAGAGCCGTTCTTGGATTTGCAAGTAGTGGTCCAAAATCAGTCATAGCCCCAACACCCATAAAAATCAAGATTGGAAATAAGC
Source organism: uncultured Sulfurospirillum sp. (assembly GCA_964407605.1). Lineage (GTDB taxonomy): Bacteria > Campylobacterota > Campylobacteria > Campylobacterales > Sulfurospirillaceae > Sulfurospirillum_A. The sequence goes on from CAYOWG010000027.1 coordinate 3,298, forward strand.
CATTTGAGATACCAGCATCGTAAATAATCCCCAAAAAGCCCATTGGTCCTGCTATATCAGCTATTGGTATATTTGCCAATAAGCCTCCAAATCCAATTGGAATCAAGAGGAGTGGTTCAAACTTTTTCGCAACTGCGAGATAGAAAAGTATAAATGCTACGATTATCATGATTATGCGTCCAATAGACTGACTAAAAATACTAATCTCTTTTCCATCAGAAATCAAACCATCAACTGGATTTAAAAAAGCATATATTCCTGTTGATTGGTAAAAATTTATAAAAAGTTCACCAACTGTTTTTGATTCATAAGCTTTTTGCTCTGAAACAACATCAACACTTATAGCTTGCGTTTGCCCTGCTGCATATGAGCTACTAGTTAGTGCAAGAACTACCGCTACAATAAAGAGAAATCTTTTCATTATAAAAATCCTCTATATCGTTGCTAGAAGTTGGCCATATTCTACATTTTGTCCTTCCTCTACATCTATCGAGAGAAGCACTCCATCTTTTGGAGCAAGAATCTCTATCTCCATCTTCATTGCCTCAAGGATAATAACAACATCTCCCTCTTTTAGTTCATCTCCTACTTTTGCTACGATTTTAAAAACAGAACCAGGAAGACTAGCACTTATCTCTACACTATCCGAAACACTTGGTGCAGCAACTACAGTAGGTGCTGCTACTGAAGTGACAGTTTTTACATCTATAGAAGCATCTAGACCTTCGCTTACTTGTACATTGAATCTCTCACCATTTACTACTACTGTATATTCGCCGTTTGAATTTGCCACTGGACTTATCCCTTCTTTCATTAAGTTTTCATTTTTTCTTACATTTACTTTTGCTTCACCTTTTAGAAAAGCCACGCCCTTCTCTTTACAACTAGCTACAATAAAAAGATTTTCATCGTTTACCTCAATACCCTCTTTTTCAAGTATATCTTGAGTATATTTAAGTGATTTTGTCTCATCTTCATCAGCAATATCAACTGCACTCTTAGTAGTTGGCTCCATCTTTAACTGTTTACTTGCTAAACTTACTATTTGGCTATCTGGAGCTGTTGGAGTGCGTCCAAAGTATCCTAAAACCATCTTTCCATAGCCATCAGCTATCTTATTCCATTTGCCAAACATTACATTGTTAAATGCTTGTTGAAAATAAAACTGTGAAACTGGTGTAACACTTGCTCCATATCCGCCTTTTTCCACTACTTCTCTCATCTCTTTTATAACTTCTGGGAATTTCTCCAAGATATTGTTATCTCTCATCATTTGCGTGTTAGCCGTCAATGCACCACCTGGCATTGGCGAAAATGGTATAAGAGGAGAGACCTGAGTCGCTTCAGGAGGCATAAAGTACTCTTTTAAACAATCTTGTAAGACTTCTTGATATGTCAATATCTTATCAAGCTCTAAACCACCTAAATCAAAATCTTTTCCCTTAACAGCATGAAGCATAGTTAAGATATCTGGCTGTGAAGTCCCACCACTTACAGGAGATGCAGCTAAATCAATTCCATCTACCCCAGCTTCAAGAGCAGCAAGATAACATGCCACACTAACGCCAGCTGTTTCATGAGTATGAAGTCTTAGATGTGTTTTTTCTGGCAAAAGTTTTTTAGCCATTTTGATTGTTTCATATATTTTTTGAGGGCTTGATGTTCCACTTGCATCTTTAAAACAGATGCTGTCATAAGGAATTTCATTTTCTAGTATATCTCTAAGAGCTTTCTCGTAATAAGCCACATCATGAGCACCCACACAGCCTGGAGGCAAGTCCATCATAGCAACAACAGCCTCATGTTTTAAACCGTGATGAGTTATCCGTTCTGCACTATACTTTAGGTTTTCGACATCGTTTAATGCATCAAAGTTTCTTATGGTTGTAGTTCCATGTTTTTTAAACATTTTTGCATGCAAATCAATCAGCTCACGACTACCAGCATCAAGTGTAACAGTATTTACACCGCGTGCTAAAGTCTGCAAGTTCGCTTCACTTCCAACAACTTCTCTAAACTTGTCCATCATATCAAATGCATTTTCATTTAAGTAGAAAAAGAGGCTTTGAAACCTAGCTCCTCCACCAAACTCATAGTGAGTTATGCCTGCTTCTTTTGCTGCTACGACTGCTGGCATAAAATCATCCATAAGCACACGACCACCAAAAACGGACTGAAATCCATCTCTAAAAGTGGTATCCATTATGTCTATATATTTTTTTGACATCTATTGCCTTTTTGAATTTTTGAAAGTTATGATAGCGGCTGTGATAGCGGCTACAAGTGCTTTATCATCTCTCTTAGATGATGTCTGTGAAGTTGCTTTTCTACGAGTTGGAGCAGAAACAGCTTTTTGTGGGAAAAGCTTATTTATAAGTTTTGCTTGAAAGTGTAAAATAACTACCATAAGTATCAAAAATATAAATACAGTACTCATACCTAAAACTAAAAACTTAAAACCCTCGCTTACCAAATTTATTTCCATAAACATTGCCCTTTGTTTAGAAATCTATCTACATGTAGATAGATTTTTATATTTTAACATATCTTTTATTAAAGACACCATATATAATTAAGTAATAAATAGTTCTACATGTAGAACTATTTTGTACAACGATCAACTAGATAAAAAATAGACCTATAATCAACACCACTATGCTCACTAAGACCTATCTCGCAGGTTTTGCTTGTTGAAAAAGCATACTTGACATCTGAGGGAATAGCACTTTTTAGATTTCTCAGTGCCGATCTGTTGAGCTCAGGAAATGTAAAACCTCGGTCGCCTGCAAAGCCACAACAGCCTATATTGGCTGGAATTGTAACTTTTGAGCTACACATCTTTGCAATCTTCTCAAACTTATCTGTAAGTCCAGTTTTTCTAGTGCTACAAGTTGCATGTATGACGATAGGCTCATCTATCTGCTTAAACTCTAGCTTATCAGCCAAAAAGTCGATTATAAACTCAACTGTATCGTGAATTTTGATATCTTTTGCAAAATTATTTGTCATGGTTTTACTACAAGGGCTCATATCACAAAGTATGGGATATAGTCCGTTTTTACTCGCTTCTCTTAGTTCAAACTCTAGCTCTTTTGATTTTTCTTCGCCCTCTTGCGTGTATCCTTTGGAGCCAAAAGGCATGCCACAGCAAAGCTTGTCTATATTTTGAGGGATTATGACCTCATACCCTGCTCTCTCTAAAATCCTGATAATAACAACATCTATAGGTAACTCTCCATCTTTTTCGTTGGGGTTTGCCATAGTTCTGTTGATGCAAGAGGAAAAATAGACAACTTTTTCCTCACTTCTTAGATATGTCTTACCCTTAAATCTATAACCACTAGGTAAGCTTCTTGTCCATAAAGGCATAGTATCACGAGTCAGACTCCTAAGTGTTGTACTCATTTTCGTCATAATACTATCTGAAATAACATGATTATTTACAAACTTAACCCCACTCATAGCAACCCTACCAGCACTCAATATACCAGCATAATATTTTGCCATACCAGCAGCTACTTTATGCCCAAAAGAGCCAATCTGCTCACTTCTTAGCTTTTTAGTCAAGCTTCCTGTGTCTATACCAACGGGGCAGGAGAGAGAACAGAGTGAACAGGTGGCACAGGTTTCAATCCCGTCATATTGATACTGCTTTTTGAACTTTTTTAGCTCTTCGCCCTTGAGACTACTCATATTTCTAAAAGAGACAATTCTTTGCCTTGGAGTTAAAGTAAGAACATTTGAGGGGCACATCGGCTCACAAAAACCACACTCTATGCACATGTCTATTATGCTATCTGCTTTTGGCATCGGCTTGAAGTTTTTCAGGTGTATTTTTTTATCGTCATTTAAAATAACCCCAGGATTTAGAAGTCCTCTTGGGTCAAATATCTGCTTTATCGACCGCATAAGTTCATAAGCATCACTCCCCCACTCTAGCTCAACAAATGGAGCCATATTTCTTCCTGTTCCATGCTCTGCTTTTAAACTTCCTTTATATTTTACTGCAACCTGATTTGCAATCTCATCCATAAACTTTTCATACCTATCTATCTCTTTTTGCTCATCAAATGACTGAGTAAATACAAAATGCAAATTTCCCTCTAAGGCATGTCCAAATATAAGAGCCTCATCATACCCATACTTCTTAAAAAGCTCTTGTAGCTCCAATGTAGCTTGTGCCAAATACTCTATAGGATAAGCAACATCCTCGATAATAACAGTAGTCCCAGCCTCTCTCATCGCTCCAACTGCAGGAAAAAGCCCTTTTCTTATCTTCCAAAAAAGAGAGTACTCTTCAGGCTTATCTGTAAAAGTAAGAGGAAGTTCTGGCTCTATATCTTTTAAAGTATCTAGGATTATATCTATATTGTTTAAGAGCTCGTCTTTACATGTAGCTCTAGTTTCAACCAAAAGAGCTGCTGCCTCGCTACTTAGTCTTTTTAAAAACTCGGGCATCCCTTCTTTATTTTCAACACTTCTTATCCCTGCTCTATCCATAAGCTCAGCTGCACTCACGCTCTCAAAGCATTCAGTTTTGAGTTTTACGACAGCTTCACAAGCATCTTTTATGTTCTTAAATATCATCAATGCACTTGCTTTGTCTTTATACTCAGGAACTGTTTTATAAGTTATCTTCTTTATAAATCCTAGCGTTCCTTCGCTTCCTATCATAAGATGAGAAATCATATCTATTGGGTCGTCAAAATCAACCAAAGCATTCAAAGAGTATCCACATGTGTTTTTTATCTTAAATTTTCTCACTATCTTGTCATGTAGTTTTCTATTTTTTTTGATATTTAAAGAGAGTGTTTTTAGGCCTGCAAGCATACTCCCATGAGTCTCTTTAAAGTTTTTTATACTCTTTTTTGAAGCAGTATCAAGCTCGCTTCCATCAAAAAATATAATATTTATGGAGTCCATTGTCTTGTATGTATTATCACTTATACCGCAACACATACCACTAGCATTGTTTGCAGCAATCCCACCAATCATGGCTGAATTTATACTAGCAGGGTCAGGTCCTATCTTTTTATCAAACTTCAGCAATGCCAAGTTTGCACTACTTCCAATCACGGAGGGCTCAAGTGTTATTAGGCTTGCATCTTCATTTATTTCTATATTGCTCCAATCTCTTGAAGTTACTAAAAGAATAGAATCTGTTATAGCCTGACCAGAAAGACTCGTCCCAGCTGCACGAAAAACAACAGGCAAGTTCATAGATGAGGAGAGTTTTAAAATCTTACTTACTTCAAGTGAGCTCTTTGCAAAGATAACAAGCTTAGGAATAAGTCTATAAAAAGAGGCATCAGTACCATAAGCTAGGGTATGGAGTGGATCTGAAAAAACTCTTATTTTTGGAAAAAACTCAATTAGTTTTTTATAGAAATCTAAATATTTACCGTTGAGTAAATCCACTATATACTCCTGAGCGTAGTTTCTAGATATTGGCAGGATTTCCCGCCAATATCTAAGGCGTTTGACTTATGCCAAAGAGTTCTGGATAAAATGCAAGTAGCATTAAAACAGCAACCTGAATCATAATAAAAGGAATAACGCCTTTATAGATATGAGTTGTCTTTACGCTTGGAGGGGCTACCCCTTTGAGATAAAATAGACTAAAGCCAAATGGTGGTGTCAAAAATGATGTCTGAAGATTCATAGCAATCAAAATCGCAAACCAAACAGGGTTGATACCGATAACATCAGCAATAGGAACTAAGATAGGCACTATGATGTATGAAATCTCAATAAAATCTATAAAGAAACCAAGTATCATAATAGCAAGCATTGAAAGTAGTAAAAATCCCCATTTTTCGCCAGGAAGACCAAGCATAAACTCTTCGACTATCGCATCTCCACCTGTATATGTAAAGACCATAGCAAACGCTGTAGCACCTATCAAAATGCCAAAAACCATAGCTGTTATCTTGACAGTCTCCAAAGATGCCTGATGAACCATATCAAAAGATAACTCTCTATAAAACAACGCCAAAACAAGTGCACCTACTCCACCAACTGCTGCTGATTCTGTTGGTGTAGCTACTCCCGTAAAAATTGAGCCCAAAACTAAAATAATCAAAATCAAGGGAGGGATGATAGCTTTTAAAGCATTAAAAATTTGCTTAGCTTTTGAGTCTTGATTGTCCTCTAAAACTATTGGAGGAGCAACATCTTTTTTGATATAAGAGTATATAAGAATAAACAATATATAAAAAAGAACCAAAAGTAGTCCTGGCCAAATCGCTGCTTGAAAAAGGTCGCCAACAGGAACTTGAAAAACATCGCCAAGTATAATAAGAACTATTGAGGGCGGAATAATCTGACCTAGAGTTCCAGAAGCACAGATAGTGCCAGTCGCTAGCTCTTTTTGGTACTTGTATTTGAGCATTACAGGAAGCGATATAACACCCATAGCAACAACGCTTGCTCCAACAACTCCTGTTGAAGCTGCAAGAAGTGAGCCAACTAAAACAGTGCTTATAGCAACACCACCGCGAATCTCTCCAAAAAGATAACCCATAGACTCCAAAAGCCTCTTAGCCAATTTACTTTTTTGTAAAATAATACCCATAAATATAAAAAGAGGAACTGCCATCAAAATCGTATTATTCATGATAGACCAAATACGAAAAGGCATAAAAGCAAACATATCTACACCATACTGAAGACCCTCAAGAATCGTTTCATCATAACTCAGTGCTTCAACAATACCTGCAATAAAACCAAAAATAATGGAAACCGCACCAAAAGTGAAAGCAACAGGAAATCCAAACAGTAACGCAAAAAGCGCTACAAAAAACATAACTATGCCTATCATCCTACTATCTCCTGATATTTCTCATCATGAACGCCTCTATATATATTGATATTTTTTATGATAAAGCCAATAGACATAAAAAAGAGCACAGCCATGGAGCCAGGCACAAATGCCTTTATAATCCATCTGTGAGTTAGACCTCCTGGGTCTCCGCTTATCTCCCCGCTGTTAAATGCCTCATAAACAAACTCTAAAGAGCCAAAGCCTATAAGTGCTGCAAATGGGATTAGGAAAATCAAAGTTCCGATTATGTTTATAATGGCTTTTTTCTTATTGGACAGAGTATCGTAGATAACATCTACCCTTACATGACCATTCTCATTGAGTGAGTAAGATATACCTAGTAGAAAAACTATAGAAAAAAGATGCCACTCCATCTCTTGCATGCCGATTGAGCCTGTGTTAAAGAAATATCTCATAATTACATTGTAAAATACAACAAACATCATAATTACCATAAGCATTCCAGTAAGATTTCCAATAAAAGCAGAAAACTTATCAAAACACTTTTCTAGTTTAACTAGCATATTTATCCTTGCAGTGGGTTCCAGCTATATTTATAATAGCTGGAGATTGTACTATAAATTATCTTTAAGATATTTAAAGTCTGACATTTTAGTCCACTCTCTTGCTTTTTTCTTATAAGCATCTTGTGAGTCTAAAATCTCTTTTAGCATTGGATTGTCTTTTGTTTTTTCAGCCAATAATTTTGTATTTGCTGCCCTCATAGCATCCATAACTTCTTTTGGAAAAGTTTTGATTTTGATGTTCGGATAATCAGTCTTGATTTTTGCCCAAGCCTCAGCACTCATGTGGTAGTTTTCTGTGTACATATCATAAGCAGCAAGTCTCATAGCAACTCTAAGAATCTCTTTGTTCTTATCACTAAGCTTGTTAAACTTTTTTGCATTAACTAAAAACTGTAACTCAGTAGCTGGCTCATGCCATCCTGTATAGTAATAAGGTGCAACTTTATGAAAGCCCATTTTTATATCCATGCCAGGCCCAACCCATTCAAGTGCATCGATAGTACCTCGTTCTAGTGAAGTATAAAGCTCTCCAGGAGGGATATTTGTAACCGTAAGACCAAGTTCAGCCATAACCTCTCCAGCAAAACCTGGAATTCTCATCTTGAGACCTTTTAAGTCATCAACAGTTTTAATCTCTTTTCTAAACCATCCACCCATCTGATTGCCAGTGTTTCCACCAGGAAAAGATAAAACATTATGCTTAGCATATACTTTTTCCATCAACTCCATACCACCACCATAGTAAAACCATGAAATCTGCTCAGGAGTAGTCATACCAAAAGGCATAGTTGTAAAAGGTAGAGTATTTATATCTTTACCTTTCCAATAATAAGACGCAGAGTGTCCCATCTCGTACTGACCAAGCTTGACCATATCTAAGATTCCAAGTGGTGCTTTATGCTTATTTGCAGCATC
>CAYOWG010000028.1:0-11257 GCA_964407605.1 uncultured Sulfurospirillum sp.
TATAAGACTAAATGCACCTTACCCAGTAGCGCTAGAAAACTATGCAAATCTTATCTTAACAGTTCTACATGTAGAAGATATAAAAGAGATAAATAAGGAAGAGTTTCATACCAGACTTCTCAAAGAAGCAAACCTACTTCATAAGGAAAAAAATAGAACTATCTACAAAAAAAGTAAACACAAGAAAAGTAGTTTCAATGATGGATATTAAAAAAATTCTCTATTTCGCTTCTCATTTGCCCTATATCAACTATAGTATTGATCTTGCTCCTAAATGCACTTGCCTCTTCATATCCCTTTGAGTAAACATGAAGATGCTTTCTAAACATGCTTACTCCATAAGAGCCATAAAACTCTATCATTGCGTTATAGTGTTCTAGTATGATTTGAGCTTTAAGGGCATCACTTAGCACCTCTTCTTTGTGCTTTAGCTGATAAAATATCCAAGGATTTCCAATCGCACCTCTTCCGATCATAAGAGAGTTACATCCTGTGATTTTTTTGACTTCCATCGCTTTTTCATAGCTATCTATATCACCATTTGCCAAGACTGGGATACTTACTGTTTCTTGCATAATACCTATCGCTTCGTAGTCCACTTTTGCTTTATATGCTCCTGCCCTAGTTCTCCCATGAACACTCAAAAAATCAACCCCACTTCCTTCTACTGTTTTAGCAATCTCTTTTGGTATCTTTTCATTGAAACCAAGTCTTACTTTTGCACTTGTGTATTGTTTGTTTGAGTATTTTTTTATCGTCTCAAGAGTCTTTGCTAGACGAGGCAAATCTAAAAGTAGTGATGAGCCAGAGCTCTGCGAAACAACCTTTGGTACAGGACAGCCACAATTGAGGTCAATCCCATCAATTCCCTCAATGTCATTGAGTATCTCAACTGCATCACGAATAGCAAGCAAATCACTTCCAGCAATTTGCACTATATAAGGAGTCTCTAGTTCTGATTTTTCTAGCATCTTAAAGGTTTTTTTAGAGTTATGTTGCAAGGCATTTGCACTTAGCATCTCAGAGAAAGTTAGGTCGGCTCCGAACTTTTTAACAACACTGCGAAACGGAAGGTCTGTATATCCAGCAAGAGGAGCAAGGGCAATAATGCCCTTGTCGAAGTCAATTTTCTTCAATATATCAAATTCTTAAAAAGAGTTCGCTATCTACATTTTTACCATGGTCTCTTAAAAAAAGCATAGTTTTCCACTTAACAAACTCTTCTTCTTCAGAGTTATCTAATATATCTCTTAGTTTATCAAGCATTTGCAACTCATACAGCACATACAGATACGCATCAGATGCTTCTGAATGTTCAGGCGACTCATAAAGCTTCTCAAAAAGTGCCATAAGTGCATCTGGCTCTAGCTTTGTCTTTATCTTATAAGCAAGCTCTAAGTAGTCTTCTCGACTCGCTTTAAACTGCATAAGCAGGTCTTGGATTTCATCAATCGTCATGTCTATTGGAATTGTCCCCTCTTCTTCAAGATATCTCTCCATTATAACTCTAAACATCTCTTTAGTTGGAGCTACGCTTATCTTTTTTATATCTTGATAATTTGCATATCGGATATACTCAAAGTAAGCTTTTTGATATAGCTTGCTCTCTTTATTTTCATTTTCTTTAAGTATTGTTGTAGCATATTTGCAATCTTCATTGAGCTTATTGAACTCATTTTTCTCTAATAAACTATTTTGCGGAGATAATCTATATTTTTTCAACTCTTCAACTTTTCCTTCGTTAATGTTTTGTACTATTTTTCTATTTGCCTCTATTTTTTCATCTTCACAATCAAAGTTATCAAGCTCTTTATATCTCAACATCTTTAGACTCTTAGCAATAAATTTAAAATACTCAGTTCTATACTTTAGCTCAATATCTTCATCCAAAACCTTCTCACTCAATGCGATTTTGAAATTTTCAAAATCCTTATTTAGTGCTCTTGTATGCCAAAAATCCTTCAAGCTATAATACATCATATGCACAGTTGAAGCGATAAAAAGCAATATTGTCGGCAGCACTATCCAAACTGCGACTGGAAGTTCCCATGAAAACTTATAAATCTCTAACAAATAAATATCGTCATTAAAACTATATACATATAGACCAATTGCCAGAATATAAACTACTGTTAAAAGAATATATCGTTTAATTCCCATTATTTACTCCTCACTTGTTTTGTTTCTCGACAATCTCTCTACAAACTATACAATATTTTGCATAAGGTTTTACTTTTAGCCTTTGAAAACTTATATCTTCCTCACACATATTACATATACCATATCCTCCACTACTACTAATCTTGTTAAGCGAGTAATCAATCTCATGAAGTTCGCGAGTCTGTTGAGCACTTATAGCTTGCTCTATCATGCGATCTGTGTTTACAGAAGCATGGTCAGCTTCATCTCCAACATCGTTATTATTTAAAGCTGCTATCTCTCTTGCTGCATCTTCTATATTTTTCTTTATTTGAGCTCTTCTGCTTAAAAGTAAATTCTCAAAATATTTTAAATCGCTATCTCTCATTGCTATCTTTTCTCCTAAAGCCTACTTGTGGTAGGGGTGATTATTTTTTATACAAAGCCCTCTATAAATCTGCTCATAAAGAACTACTTTTGCTATCTTGTGGGCAAGTGTCAAACTACTCAAACTTATGACTTCTTGAGTTCTACCTAAGAACTCTTTATTGAAACCATAAGCACCGCCAATAAAAAAATTGATATTTATCTCATTGTCAAATATCTTGGAAAATTCAAAACTATCACACTTTTTTCCCTCTACATCCAAAGCTACACAATAGCCTTTTAGGTAAGGTTCATAAGTTTTAGTATATGATTCTTTTGCCTCTTTTGCTCCTTTAGATTGTGCTTGAGCAATTTGCTTATTAAAAAGTACGATATCTTCTATTTTTGCATTTTTAGATATCATCTTAGTAAAATCTCTATTTAATTCATCAATATAGATATCAGAACTTTTTTCAATACTAAAAACCTTAATATTCATACAACTACTTTAGCCTTAGCTCATACTCATCTTTTTTGTAGTTTACACCAAAGAAACTCAACATGTCAGATACGCACTTTTTCATCTCTGAGCGTTGCACAATCATATCTATCAAGCCATGTTCTAGTAAAAACTCCGCTCTTTGAAATCCTTCAGGAAGGTCAGCTCCAATCGTCTGCTTTATAACTCTTTGTCCTGCAAAGCCTATAAGTGAGCCAGGTTCAGTGATGATAACATCTCCAAGCCAAGCAAAAGAGGCACTTACTCCTCCCATAGTTGGGTCTGTGAGCACAGAAACAAAAGGCAATCTAGCATCACTAAGCTTGACTAGAGCTGCTGAAGTTTTTGACATTTGTAGAAGCGAAAAAGTACTCTCTTGCATCCTCGCTCCGCCACTAGCACTCACGATCACCAATCCCTCTTTGTTTTGTATGGATCTATTTATCGCCCTTACTATCTTTTCGCCCTCAACCGAGCCTAAACTTCCTCCCATAAACTTAAAATCAAACACGACAAGTTGAGCATTGACTCCATTTATAGAACATCTTCCACTAATCACAGCAGAAGTTCGTCCAGTTTTTTCAGTCGCTTCAGCGATTCGTTTTTTATATGATTTTTTATCAACAAATTTTAAAGGATCTAAAGGTGCTAAAGAGGTGTCAAATTCTGTAAAACTATTTTCATCGCATAAAAGGTCTATTCTCTGCTGTGCAGAAATCCTCATATGAAATCCACATTTTGGGCAGACATTAAACAGGTGCTCAATCTCTTTAAAATACATCAATGACTGACATTTTGTACACTTTACCCAATGACTTGGAGCTTCTTTTGGGGAAGATTGTTTTTTACGAAAGGTTCCGAAAAATTCACTAAATCCCATGATTATGTCTCCTGCTTAGTTATATAAAATGGAGTATTCTATCAAAAGTTTCCTTGTTTTGGCTTACAAGCAATAAATCTTCTCTTTTTTCTACATGTAAGTCTTCACACATATACAAACCAGCTGCTATATCATACTCTCTCATCTGTCCCTCATAAAGAACAAAATCTACATCTCTAGCATATGCCAACGAAAGAGCAAACGCCCCTGGACTTCTATATTTTATACTATGTTTTCTCATAAGTTCTGGAGTTATTTTTGAACAATAAGCTCGCTCAAAAAGCCCAAATTGTGAGTTCTTGTTTTTCACAACATCTCTAAAATCCATACTCCTTAAGTTTGCTCTTCTAAAACTCTTATCCTCTTTTACAAAAATCTCAGCACTTGCAAGATTTACCACTACTGCAGCCAGGCATTTATCATCTTTTTTTAATGCTACAGAAGTTCCGTAATAGGGAAAATTTGAAGCAAAGTTACTGCTTCCATCAATCGGATCTATAATGATATCGTTCTCTTTGCCCATATCTATAAATCCACACTCTTCAGAATTGATATTGCCAAAACCACTCAAATACTTTATAAAAATCTTCTCAGCCGATAAATCGATACGAGAACTAATATCTCCACCTGCACCCAATGATATACCTTCACAAAGATGCTCTACTGAAACACTATCTATAAGCCCAGCAATCTCTAAATTTGCTCTTATGACTGCATTAAAAAACTCTTTCATATTAAGTCAGTAAACTCTTTATTATTGTCTTGGCTGCCTCTTTTCCCTCAGCTGCCGCCGTTACAACCAAATCACTCCCTCGCTTACAATCTCCTCCAGCGTAAACACCAGACTTGCTTGTTTCATAATACTTGTCTACTTCTATAGCTCCCCACTTGTTAACCTCTATGCCATTTTCAGCTAAAAAATCGGGGATAGAAGCAGAGAAGCCAAGAGCAAAGATAACTACATCAGCCTTAACCCTAAACTCACTTCCTTTGATAATTTGAACTGAAGCTCTTCCGTTTTTATCTTTTGTACTTAGTATAGTTTTTTGCATTTCTATTGCTATGACTTCATTTTTACTATTGACAATTATCTCTTTAGGAGAAACATTATAAGTAAACAATGCTCCCTCTTCTTTTGAGTTTTTAAACTCTTTTCTACTTCCTGGCATATTGTACTTATCGCGACGATACAAACACTTCACGCTCTTTGCACCCTCTCTTATAGAGGTTCTCAAGCAATCCATTGCCGTATCTCCACCGCCAATGACTACTACATTCTTACCCTCAACTTCATAGCCTTTATCATACTCTTCATTAAAAAGTTTTTTCTGTATATCTCTAAGAAAATCTATCGCCATAAATACATTTGTTGCATTTTCGTTGACTATCTTTGCTCTATTTGAAGTCTCAGCCCCAATGCCTATAAATATAGCATCATTCTCGCTCACAAGCTCATCAAAAGCGATATCTTTGCCTATTTCAGAGTTTACATGTAGGCTCATTCCAGCCTCCTGCAACCATCTTACACGACGAGCTACTACACTTTTATCGAGTTTAAATCCTGGAATACCATAAGTCATAAGCCCGCCAGCTCTATTTTGTCGCTCATACATATTGACTTTTATCCCAGCTCTTAAAAGATAAGTAGCACATGAGAGTCCAGCAGGTCCAGCTCCTATGATAGCTACTTTTTTATCAGTCGTGACTCCAGGAAATTCTGGCTTTAGTCCTTTTTTAAATCCATGCTCAGATATAAATGTCTCAATCGACCCAATCGTGATAGCACCATGTCCATCATTGAGTGTACAATCCCCCTCACAAAGTCTATCTTGCGGACAAATCCTTCCTGTGATTTCAGGATAGGGATTGCTCTCGTTTGAGAGTTTAAATGCGAGCTCATTTTTCATACCACTTATAGACTTCAACCAATAAGGAATGTAGTTATGCAAAGGACATTTGCTATGACAGAAGGGATCTCCGCACTGAACACAACGACCTGCCTGTGCTGATGCCTCCTCCTTGGTCATAATCTCATAAATCTCTCTAAAATCCTCAACCCTCTCTCCACTATCTCTTTTTTCTGGCTCAATTCTCTCTAGGTTAATAAAATTTTGCATCTCTATACTAGTCTCCCTCCTCTGGATTTAATGGTGCTTGAGTCATGTCTTTTGGACGAACAATCCAAAAATACCTTACAGTATGACGAAAGTTTTCAAGGATATAGATTGCTTTTTTACTCTTTGTTTTATTGATATGTGCTCTTAATTGCCTTTTCAAAAAGTGTCTAGCCTCGTCCATATCATCTGTATCAATTCTCTCTGCTATGACTAACTCTTGATTTAGTTTATCTATAAAAACATGTTTAGTGTCATATACAAATGCTATACCTCCTGTCATTCCAGCACCAAAGTTTACGCCTGTATCACCAAGAATAGTAACAATACCACCTGTCATATACTCACATGCATGATCTCCTGTACCTTCTACTACGGTAATTGCACCAGAGTTTCTTGCGCAAAATCTCTCTCCAACTTCTCCTGCTATAAAAAGTTTTCCGCCAGTTGCACCATACAAACATGTATTACCGCCACTAGTATAACCCTCTCTTTGGTATTTTGGAATGATTACAATCTGTCCACCATTCATACCTTTGCCGATATAGTCGTTTGCAAATCCTCTGAGTCTTATCTTTACTCCATGAATCAAAAAAGCTCCAAAAGATTGTCCTGCTATGCCATCAAGTTCAAACTTTATACTATCGCTTGATAGACCTTTGTTTCCATAAAACTTAGCTATTTCACCGCTTACAAGGGCTCCAAAACTTCTATTTGTATTTTTGATTGTTCTGTGTATAACTATTTTTTCACTTGGGTTTTCTATAACTTTATAAACTTCTTTTAATATCTCATGCTCAAAGTCATTTGGATCAAATGGATCATTTGAAGAGTTTTTACAGGTGTTGACTCCATCTATATTCATCAAGACTGACGAAAAGTCAAACTTTTTTGCAAACTCATCATCCCTTACATGTAGTAAATCGCTTTTCCCGATAATCTCCTCAAGACTCTCGTATCCAAGTTCAGCCAATATCTCACGCACATCTTCCGCAAGAAGCGTAAAGAAGTTCACTACCTTATCAGTGCTCCCAACAAAATACTCTCTTAGCTTCTCATCTTGAGTCGCCACCCCTACGGTACATCTATTTTGATGACAGATTCTAAGTATCTTGCAACCAATAACAGTAAGTGCAACCGTACCAAAAGCATAACTTTCAGCTCCTAAAAGTGCGGCTTTTACAACATCAAGTCCAGTTTTCAATCCACCATCAGTCTGTAAATGTACAGTATCCCTAAGGTGATTAGCCTTTAGTGCATTATGTGCCTCGCTAAGTCCAAGCTCCCAAGGATTTCCTGCAAACTTTATTGAAGTTAGAGGAGCAGCTCCTGTCCCGCCATCTCCTCCACTTATGATAATCTTATCCGCATAAGCTTTTGCAACTCCTGCTGCAATCGTGCCAACTCCTGCAGTTGAAACAAGCTTGACAGTGATAATTGCTTCAGGATTTACCTGCTTTAAGTCATAGATAAGCTGAGCTAAATCCTCGATTGAGTATATGTCGTGATGAGGAGGAGGAGATATCAAAGTAACTCCTGGGGTTGTATATCTCAAAGATGCTATTAGCGCGCTAACCTTATGTCCTGGAAGCTGTCCTCCCTCACCTGGCTTTGCTCCTTGAGCTACTTTTATCTGTATCTCTGTCGCACTTCTTAGATACTCTGGAGTTACACCAAATCGTCCAGATGCAACCTGTTTTATCTTTGAAATCTTATTTGTCTTTAGCCTTTGTGTTGACTCGCCACCCTCTCCAGAGTTACTCATAGCTCCTATCTGGTTCATGGCCTCAGCCAAAGACTCATGAGCTTCAGGAGATATAGAACCAAGACTCATAGCCGCAGTTGCAAACCTCTTAAAAATTTTTTCTTTTGGTTCAACTTTTGAGATATCTATAGGTTTTCTGTCGCTTTTTAACTCAAAAAAATCACGAATAAACTTCAGACCCCTTCCATTGACTAGATTTTTATAATAATCATAATCCTCTTTTTCTCCACTCTTGGCAAGTCTATGAATAGAGTGCACGACTGCTGGGCCAAAGTCATGAAACTCACTACCGTCCAAATGCTTGTAAAATCCCCCTATTTCGAGCGGAAATAGCTTCTTGCTTAAATCAAGCTCATAGGCCTTGAGGTGATTACGCTTAAGCTTCTTCTCTATATCTTCATAACAAAGACCTGGTATCATAACATGAGTATCACAAAAACAATCATCTACAATCTTTTGAGAGAGTCCCAAACAATCAAACAAAGATGAGTTTCTATATGATGCGATAGTAGCAATTCCCATCTTTGACATTATCTTCAAAAGACCTTGATTTAGTGCAGAATTTACATTTTTGAGTATAGCTTTTGTCTTATAAGAGCTTATTTCATATTTTCTAATCTCTTCTAGAGCCGTAGCATAAAGCATATAAGGATAAACCGCACTTGCACCAAATCCTATGAGGGTAGCACAGGAATGTGAATCAAAAATCTCTCCACTTATAGTAACTATAGATGCCTTGTGTCTTATGCCTTCATCTAATAATGCTTGATTTAATCTTCCCACAACCATAAGCATTGGAATGGGTTTTAGAACCTTATCTATACCCCTATCATCTAAAAATACTATCTTAATTGCATCTTTTTTAACAGCTTGAACTATCTCATAAACCAAATCCTCTAGTGAGCCTTTTAAATTGTCTTCAAAAAGTGTTGAAAAAACTCTATTTTTATAATCTTCCTTGTATCTAGGATGAGTGATATTCCCAAATGACATCAAAACTTCAAATTTTTCCTGCATCAAAACTGGCGAGATTGATTTTATTCGTTTAGCATGTTCACTTGACTCATCAAGCATATTCCTCAGCTCTCCAAATCCAGCATTTAGGCTCATTACAACTTTTTCACGAATTGGATCAATTGGCGGGTTTGTCACTTGAGCAAACTTCTGCTTAAAATAATCACTAAAATTTCTCTGCTTCATACTAAAAGCTGCCATAGGGGTATCGTCGCCCATAGCCCCAACACCCTCTTTTCCGTCTTTCATCATAGGGACTAAAACCATATCCTTGACTTCTTGAGTAATATTAAAAAATCGCTGCTCATAAGTTAGATTTTTTCTCTCATAATCACTTGTTTTAGAAAATGGTATCTCAACAAATTCTTGAAGATAGACTAGATTTTTATTTAACCACTCCGTGTATCTATTTGAATTTTTAAGATAATCATCTATCTCCTTGTTTTTCATTACCTTGCCAAATTTAAGGTCTATACCTATCATCTGTCCACTTTGAAGGCGACCTCTCTCTAGTATGTTTTCCTCTTGAACATCTAAAACACCATATTCACTTGAGATTATAATGCGTTTATCTTTTGTAATTATGTATTTTGCAGGTCTGAGTCCATTCCTGTCCAATATACAACCGATATAGCGTCCATCTGTCAAAGATATTGCCGCTGGTCCATCCCATGGCTCAAAATTTATACTTGCATACTCATAAAAGGCTCTTAAGTCTGAATCCATGTGAGGAGAGTTTTGCCAAGGTGCCTGAATCATCACACGGGCTGCTTTAAAAAAGTCATATCCGTTTGCTATCATAAATTCAAACACATTATCTAAACTTGCACTATCGCTCACATTTGAATTAGTTATAGGAAGAAGTTTTGAAAGTTCTTTATCTGAAAAAACACTACTTTTAATGCACTTACTTTTCATCTCTGTATGAAATCTATTTGACTTTATTGAGTTTATTTCACCATTGTGTGCGATCGAGCGAAATGGCTGAGCTAGCCTCCATTCTGGTAGAGTGTTAGTGGAAAATCTTTGATGAAAAAGTGCAAATGTAGTCTTAAAGTTTTTATTTGTCAAATCAAGATAAAAAGTTCTTATATGCGTTGGCATAATCAAACCCTTATAAGATATAACTTTATTGGAAAAAGATGGTATATAAAAATCACTATCAGCATTTAACTTCTTCTCAATCTCACGACGAGTAAGGTAAAGAAGTGCTTCAAATCTCTTGGTTGCTATAAGAGATGAAGGCGTTACAAATATCTGGACTATTTGAGGAAGACAATCTAAGGCCTGCTTTCCAAGAGCTTTAATGTTGATAGGAACATCTCTATAAAGTACGACCTTGAGGTCATTTTTCTTACAGACCTCCTCAAAAACTCTTTTTTGGCTATCTTTTTGCAGAAAAACCATCGCTACTGCAAACTGCTTGGGAAGATCTACCCCTAAAAGCTTTGCCTCTTTCTTCATAAACTCTTTAGGGAATGAAAATAACAATCCGCTACCGTCCCCAGTTTTGCCATCAGCCGCAACTGCTCCTCTATGCATCATTCTTTCGAGTGCTTTTATAGAGTCTTCTACATTTTGATGGGTTGGTATATTGTCTATATTTGCTAACAGACCAAAACCACAGTTGTCTTTAAAATTTGTTATTAAATTCTTCTTCAAATCATATCCCCTTAAGTCAAAAGTTACAAAGCATACTAAAAAAATACTTAGTAGTCTATTAATTGCTTGATTATGGGGATTTCAAGTATTTACTTACACTAAATAAGCTTATAAGTCAATATAATATATAATTTTTCTTTATTTTTCCCAAATTATGCTAAAATAACTTATGCAAGGATATATAATAAACTTTAACAGAGTTAAAGATGAAGATTTGATAGTAACTGTTTTGACAGCTCAAAAAGTAATCACGCTTTATAGGTTTTATGGAGCAAGACACTCACATATAAACCTAGGATACAAGATAGACTTTGAAGCAAAATCATCTATAAAATCGTCTATACCTCAATTAAGTGGCGTACTCCATCTAGCATCTAAATGGAACTTGGAGCATGAAAGGATGCTTGTATGGCAGTCATACATAAAACTCTTCTATCTGCACCTAAAAGATGTTAATGAAATCCATACTTTTTACTTCAATCTCCTAGATGAGTGTAGCGAGATATGGCAAAGACAAAACCCAAAAAGAGTAGCCATAGAAGCCTATGTAAAGCTCTTAGAGCATGAAGGAAGACTGCACAGTAAACTTATATGCTTTAACTGCGAACAGACCATCACAGATGACCCAGCACTCACTAGAGGTTTTTTACCTGCCCACAAAAAGTGTATTTGGTCAGAAAGTTTCGATCGCCTACATGTGACAAGTCTGTTTGAAACAAAAAGCTCAATGCTTGTGGACGATAAAGATATAGATAGGCTGTGGAAGATTGTGTTAGAGGGGTTTTAAGAAGTCACCTTTTCACAATGCTTTACTTTTT
>CAYOWG010000029.1:0-8905 GCA_964407605.1 uncultured Sulfurospirillum sp.
TATTGCTTTGAAATTTTTTTTATTTTTCTTGCTTTTCTAGCCTTCTCACACCTAAGCCTAAAAGTATTAGTAAAAGAGCTAACCAAGCATTGATACTTGGCAATTCAGATAAAAATACCCAAGCCCAAAATATAGCAAATATCGGTATAAGATATGCCACTTGGGACATAAACTGAACACCAGTTCTTTGGACAAGCTCCACTCTGATGAGAGATGCAAATGCCGTAGGAAATATAGCGAGATATAAAAGACTAAGCACAGAAAGACCCAAAAAATCAACACTTACAATCTCAATAAGTGAGACAAGTGGTAACATTACAACTGTTGTAGTTAAGAGCATCGAGGTTGAACAAACCACCACATTTATATGCTTTAGCTTTCGTATAAGAAGCCCAGAGCCTACATATCCAGCAGTTGCTAGCAAGATAGCTAGTTGTCCATATATAGCATCAACTCTTTGGTTTACAATATCCCCTCCTAGAAGCACAAAAACCCCTAAAAACCCAAGTGAGACACTAAGTAACTTTAGCAAAGAAAACTTCTCGTCCTGTGTTGTATAGTGAGACAATACAAGGGCTATAAAAGGCCCACAAGAGAGCATAATAGCAGCAGTTGAAATACTGATATATTGTTGGCCCCAGCCTATGAGAAAAAATGGAACAGCATTATTTAGTAGCCCTGCTAAGACAAGAATATACCATGAGTTTTTATCTTTTGGAAATGAGTAGTTTTTATAAAGCACAAATGAAAGTAAAAAAAGAGCAGCTAAGCATATCCTACTAAAAGCAATCAAAAATGGAGATACCTCTTTTAGAGCTATCTCAATAGCCAAAAATGAACTCCCCCAAACAGCCGCTAGTGTAAAAAGCTGAAAGTAGTCCTTGAATTTTGGAGACCCAACTATAGTGAAATACCCGCGACTTTCAGTGCAGACTCTATATACATCTTTCTCATTTTTTTAAACACCTCTCCAGGTTTTCCATCACCTATCTTTTTGCCATCTATCTCAACTATAGGTAAGACAAAAGTAGTAGCACTAGATAAAAATGCCTCATCTGCCTCACTCGCTTCTTGAGGGGTGAAAAGTCGCTCTTCTATCTTTATATTATGCTCGTTTGCAATTTCTATTAGAAGTTTTCTTCTTATGCCTGGCAAGATTGAGTTTGAAAGAGGTCTTGTGATGATAACACCGTTTTTTACTATGTATGCAGATGATGAAGTCCCCTCGGTGATAAAGCCATCTTCTACCATCCAGCCCTCATAGGCACCTTCTTTTTTAGCTTTCTCTTTTGCCATGCACTGTCCTAAAAGTGCTATGGACTTTATATCTCTTCTTTTCCAGCGTATATCCTCAACAGTTGCAATTTTTATGCCACAGAGTGCTAGTGGATCATCTATGATATTTTTCTTAAAACCAAATGCCATTATAGTCGCTGGAGTATCTTTGGGGTATGCAAAATCACGAGGTGCAACCCCACGAGTTACCTGCATATAGACTCCACCCTCTTTTATATCGTTTCTCTTTATAAGCTCATCTATCATCACCAAAAACTTATCTTTGCTTATTGGCCACTTTAACTCTAGCTCGTCTAAACTTCTCCCTAGCCTATCCAAAAAAGGCTCTCTATCAAGAACTTTATAGCCTACAACAGGCACAACTTCATAGATGCCATCACCAAACAAAAACCCTCTATCAAAAACAGAAACTTTTGCTTTATCAGACTCAATATACTCGCCATTTAAAAAAACTATTTCTTTCATAATATTCTCCTAAAAAGATTTTAGATAAAATTAGCTAAAAAAAGGATAAATTAATGCTTTTGGGTGTAAATATAGATCATATCGCAGTTTTAAGAGAAGCAAGAAAGATAAATGACCCAGACCCGCTTGATGCAGTAAGTCTAGTTAAAAGAGCAGGAGCTGACCAGATAACCATCCATCTAAGAGAAGATAGACGTCATATCCACGATTTAGACGCTCGTCGTATCATAGAGAACTCTCAAATCCCCGTCAACCTAGAGTGTGCGATAGAACCAAAGATAATCGATACAGTTATAGAGATGAATCCTCACCGTATCACGCTTGTGCCTGAAAAAAGAGAAGAAGTTACAACCGAGGGTGGACTTGATTTGATAAAAAACTTTCAAGCCATCAAGGAGATAAGCTCTCGTCTTAAAGAGGCAAACATAGAACTTTCAGTCTTTATAGACCCAGATATGTTTCAAATCAAGATGGCAAAAAGCCTAGAAGCACAGTGGATTGAGCTTCATACAGGCTTATATGCAAACATATATGCGATGCTTTTTTCAAATCTCAAAAATACAAATCACTCCATAAAAGAGCTGGATTTACCAAGAGATATTCTACATGTAAAGCTTCAAGACTCCATAAAACAACTACAATCTTCTGCTGTTCTAGCTAGTGATATAGGTCTAAAAGTAGCGGCTGGACACGGACTGAACTACCAAAATGTCAAAACAATCGCAAACATATCTGAAGTCATAGAACTCAACATCGGTCAAAGCATCATAGCTCGTAGTATATTTACTGGTTTTGAGAGTGCAGTAAGAGAGATGGTAGATGAAATTAGCTATTAGTATAGGGGATATCAATGGCATTGGCTTAGAGATAGCCTTGCGTTCGCATGAGGAGATAAAAAAACTCTGTGAGCCTATATACTGCGTAAACCAAACTATGCTTTATTGGGGAGCTGCCTTGCTCGATATTGATGTTCCTGAGGATTTTACATGTAAAGAGTGTGGAGATAGTTTTGAGATAAAGGCTGGAGAGTGTACAAAAGAGGCTGGAGAGCTCTCTTATATTAGTTTTGATACTGCTGTGAAGTTAGCAAAAAAAGAAAAAGTAGCTGGCGTAGTAACACTCCCTATAAACAAAGAAGCCTGGAAAAAAGCGGGTATTCCTTTTATGGGACATACTGATATGCTTGACAAAAAAGCAATTATGATGCTAGGGTGCGAAGAGATGTTTATTATACTCTACACCCACCACATCGCACTTAAGGATGTAAACCAGAAGATAAGTGTAAAAAGATTAAAGAAAATGCTTATTATAATACATAAAATTTTACGTATAAAAAATATAGCAGTTTTAGGACTAAATCCTCACGCTGGAGACAATGGACTCATAGGAGATGAGGAACATAAAATAAAAAAAGCTATAAAAAAAGCAAATAAAAAGATAGGCTCAAAAATCTTCAAAGGTCCTCTAGTCCCTGATACGGCATTTACCAAAACAAGTAGAAGCCGATATACCCATTTTGTATGTATGTACCATGACCAAGGGCTTATACCGCTAAAAGCACTATATTTTGAAGAGAGTATCAATGTAAGTCTAAACGCTGGCATCATAAGGACATCAGTAGATCACGGAACTGCTTTTGATATAGCATATAAAAACAAAAGTCCATCTACAAAAAGCTACATCAATGCTGTAAAGATGGCAGCTTTGCTCGCAAGTCATTCAACTGACAAAGAGCTTCAATCTCATTAGAGTTGTCTATAGTAAAATCTATCTTTTTAGGTTTTCTATAAACTTTGTCATAATAATCCACCAAAAGTATCTCGGCCACTTTTGCTAAATCTCTATTTTCATAAGATTTTATAGCTTCTTGCTTTGAGTTTTTGCTAATATAGGGCGTAATGGTTTTCATAGAGCTAAAAAAATAGTCATCATCTATGTTTATATAGTTCTTCAAGATTCGTTTAACTCTCTGCTCTAGTGGAGCTGTTATCTCAACTCTAAAGGCAGATTGAATCCTAGAATAAAGGAGGTTTGGCTGAGTCACTGAACCAATCTTTTTACTCTCAGCTTCAACAAAAATCCAACTACTCTCATCTATATTTTGTAACTCATAAGCCAGAGTATTTTCAAAAGCTTTTTGTGTTGGTTGTGAGCCGTTCATCTGCCCAAAAGTTGAGCCAAAATGGTTTGCTAACCCCTCTATATCTAAAGATGGTATTAGTTTTTGTATAAGTTCGCTCTTTCCGCATCCAGTATTGCCTCCAAGAGCTATAAAATTTTGGTGTTTAAAATTTTCTATGTATTTCAAAACATACTGCCTATAATCTTTATAACCTCGCTCTATCTTATAAACCCTATATCCTGCTAGGGAAAGGATTGTAGCAATTGCACTTGAGCGAAGCCCTCCTCTAGCACAATATATACCTATCTTGGCTCCAAGTGAATAATTTTTATTGATAAACTTTAAGTGCTTTGAGACATTTTGGCAGATATAACTAGCTCCAAGCACTTTTGCATCTTGCTTTGAATGCTTAACATACATCTCACCTATCTTGTGATGCTCTTTATCGTTTAGCGCATATAGGTTTTTAGCTGTTGGAAGATGTGAGTTTTTAAACTCTTTTGGGCTTCTTGCATCTATGATTAGCTCATAAGTGCTGATATCTTCATAAAACTTATCTATACTTACAACTTCAAGCACTAGAACTCTTCTTCTACCAGTTTTTTTAATTTTTTATATATATCATTGAAGTCCGTAGAATATACTCTCGTATCAGCGATAGAAGTTATAAAGTTTGTATCTCTTTGCCACCTTGGTACTATGTGATAGTGAACATGTTCAGCTATGCCAGCTCCTCCGCACTCTCCAAGATTCATACCGATATTGACTCCATGAGCTCCAAAACGACCCTTCATCAGCTTAACGGACTTTTGTACAAGCATACTCATCTCTAGCCACACCTCCGAGCCAAGTAACTCAATCCCATCTACATGTAGATTTGGTATGACCATAAAATGACCGACAGTATATGGGTACTTATTCATCACTAAAAAGCAGTTTTTTGAGCGATATAGAACATGATGCTCCTCATCTTTGCTCTTATCTTTCGTGATGACACAAAAAGGACAACCTTTTATTTTGCCTTTTACGTACTCGTCTCTCCAAGGAGCATAAAGATTGTCCACTAAGTTCTCTTTAGCTCTTTAAGAGATTCACTTATGTTATCTTTTCTCATAAAATGCTCTCCAATCAAAAAAGCATCAGCTCCAACGCTACTTAGATGCTCTATCGTCTCTTTGTCTTTTAGCCCACTCTCTGCTACTATTATCTTGCCATTTGGGATTAGAGGCATTAGTTTTTCGCTCAAATCCATATCCATATCAAATGTATCAAGATTTCTGTGATTTACTCCGATTATATTTGCTCCAGCAAAAATGGCTTTTGTTAAATCTTCTTTATCGTGGATTTCCACTAAGGCTTCCATGCCAAGCCTCCAAGTGTATTCAAGCAGTGTTTTTAGCTCTTTTCTGCTAAGTGCTTTTGCGATTAGTAAAACAAAATCTGCACCATAAACAACAGCCTCAAGTATCTGATACTCATCAACTATAAAATCTTTTCTTAAAAGTGGAGTAGAGACATATCTTCTTATGCTAGCTAGATACTCCAAATTGCCCTGAAAATAGTGAGGCTCGGTCAAAACAGAAATAGCGCTTGCTCCGCCTTTCTCATACTCTTGAGCGATAGATAAAGGGTCAAAATCCTCTCTTATGATTCCCTTGCTAGGGCTTGCTTTTTTTACTTCTGCAATTATACGATAAGGATTCTCTTTTGTTGCCCTAAGATATGGCTTTATATCCCTTGGAGCAAAAGGGTTAAATGCTAAGCTTCTTCCAAGCCAATCAGCCGTAAACTCTTTTTTTCTTCTCTCTAAGTCATATCTTGTTTTTTCTATTATCTCACCTAAAATCATTTTTCCTCTTTTACGCATTTGTCTATTAGTTTTGAGTGTTCCATTATCTCTTCTTCATTTGTCATACTGATGAGTTTATCCATAATCTCTTTTGCCTCTTTGCAGCGCCCAAGCTTATAGAGTCCCCATGCTAAAGAATCAAGATAGTATGGCGAGTTAGGTTCTTTTAAAAGTGCTTCTTGAACAAGTCCTATTCCTTTTTCTATATCTATATCATGGTCAATCAAAAGATAGCCATAGTAATTAAGATAAAGCGCATCATGTAGTTTTGCTACAACTTTTTCAAATTTATCAGCTACTGATTTTAAAATCTCATTAGTTAAATTATCCTTGTTTGATTCATACTCATAAATAGCCATTTTGCCAAGATAATCAATATCTCCAGTTTTCTTATATAAACGCTCAGCCACTTTATATGCACTAGCAAAATCTTCTAGTGATAGATGTATGCTAAGCAATATTTCTTGGTTATATCCACTTTGCTCCAAAAACTCAATAGCAGCATATTTATCTTTTTTATAGATAAGAAGTTCTACGATTTTTTTAGCATACTTATCATCTCGAAATCTTTTAAATAGCTTTTTATATGTTGATATTATACCATTTATATTTTTCTCTTTCCCGTATATCTCTAGCAATTTATAGCAACTATTTATCTCACAACCTTGCATCCTAGCATGTGTCTCCAAAAGAGCGATAGCAGCATCTCTTTTAGATAAATAGTTATATTGTATGTCGATGATATTAAGAAGAGAGCTTTCATCACTCTCAAGCCCGTAAGCACTCTCAAAGTATTTTAGTGCCAAATCATAGGACTTCAACTGAAGATAAATAGAACCAGCAATCTGCAAGTTTCTTGAACTCTTTTCATCCCTTATGAGCAGTAAAACTTTTTTTTCTGCTTCCCTAAGTTTTCCCTGCTTCATAAGATGTCCTATCTTGATGCGTCTTAGCTCACTATTTTTGGGCTCTTTCTCAAGTGCGATTTGTAGTAATTTTTCGGTTTGTGCTATATCATTGGCTATAAAAGATAATTTTATTGCCTCAACTATATAGTTTATCTTAGCACTTTTTTCATACAATATTTTATATATTTCTATTGCACTTTTATGTTTTCCTGCTCTTTGTTCATCTAGTGCTACAAGGATTAGGTAATCCTCATTTTCAAAAGTTTTTTTGCCAACTTGAGCTACTGAAGGCTCTTTAAGCGAACATCCTGCTAAAAAAAGAACTACTACTAATACTAAAGTTTGTATATACCTGGACACTCTGCTTCTACCTCTCTTATATTGTTTTTAAAATGATTCCAAAATGGAAAAGTCCTGCACTGCTTTGGTCTATTTTCATAAACACTACATCTTCTTGAGCTCATATCAAAAAAGATACATCTAAATCCACTTTCACATGCAAGCTCTTTAAGAGTGTAACGATACCCAATTTTTGATAAATACTTAGTTATAAACTCATTTTTTGAAATATTTAGACTCTTGCTGAGTGCTAAAATCTCACAATTCGTAACCCAGATAAAACCACTCTCTCCAATACAACAACGCCCTTTGCACTCTTCACAAGCACTAGAGTCAAAACCATAACTAAACCCATCTTGCATACTTAACACAAAAGGCTCTGAGTTTTTGTATTTCTATAAATCTCTTTTATCTCATTGTTATCCATATAAAGAGGTGCTTTTACTTCGCATAAAGATTTTGAACTTTTTTTAGCATGTATCAAAACCAAAGAAGCGTCTTTGTTCTTCTTTGTATGAACAAATCTAATGCTATTTATTTTAAGCTTATTCTTCAAAAGTGAGCTAAAAAGAGTATCAATTTGCTTTGCATCATAACAAAAAACAAAAGAACCTCTTGGCGAGATGATTCTAGAGATAGATTTGCATAACTCATCAAATGGTAAAGCATCCGCGTATCTGCTCATTTTCAAAGCTCTATCTTCACTCTTCTTACTTCCTTTGTTATAAAAAGGGGGATTACTCACAATAAAATCAAACTTCTCATCAAATCTTACTTCTCTTACATCTACATGTAAGACTTTTGAAGCTAGTTTATTGTATTTCGTACTTTTTCTAGTGAGTTCTACATGTAAAGACTGCACATCTATCTGCGTTAAATCTATCTCAGAGAAATCTCTCTTCAAGAGAAGTCCCAATATCCCACAACCACTGCCCACATCAAGAACTCTGCCTTTAGGCTTGAGCTTAGATATAAAATCATACAAAATCAAAGAGTCACTATTGTACCTATAGCCATCTTTTTTTTGAAAAAGAAATAGCGTGTTATCTGTAGGCATGAATAACAAAGCCTCTTTTATCATCTGATTCGATACTATAAACGGTATAGCTAATCTTAACATCGTCTCCAAACTTATCTCTTATAAGCCAACCACCCTCTTTTGCTCTATCTCTTGATAATCCAATATTTGCTAATCTTGTTAGTCTTTTTATCTTGCGATCAGAAATATTAAGTCTTCTATCTCTTTGAACTTTACTCAAAGATGCAAAACCGCCTGAGCCTACTATAGGAATAACTTCAAAGTAGTGTGTTTCATCATATTGGGATAAAAACTCATCAACCTTAGCTTTACATGTAAAACTTATCTTAAAGTCTCCACTTGCCATATCGCCACACTCTACTTTTCCAAGTTTCTGAAGCTTATTACCAGCTTTTGCTAGTCTATCTTCATTTTCAAATTTATTTATAGTTTTCTTTAAGTAGGTAATCTCTCTTATATAATTGCCTAATTTCTCTTTATTTTTTTCTCTAATCTTCATCTCATTGTTGTATCTTAAAAACATATCATTTAGCTCTTTTGCTACTTTTTTATGCTCGCTTTCTCTTAAATAGACACTAGCCTTCAATTCATCAAAAGAGTCTTTTATTTTTACTAGTTTTTTATACTCTTCCTCTATGGCTTTTTTTTCATTATTGATGTTTTTTACAGTACTATTAATGTTTTTCATCTTTTTACTATTTTATACTTCTACTTGCATTAAAATTTGAGAATTTTTTGTAAGAAGTGAATTTTTCTCAAGGATCATTTCATTTATTTTATTTTGCAAGACTGTTATCTTTTGGTCTTTTCTACCTTGTTCAAAAATAGTAGATTTATTTTTAACTTTCAAAATACTCTTATAATCATCAAGCTCTAGTGCTTTGTTT
>CAYOWG010000029.1:9005-11173 GCA_964407605.1 uncultured Sulfurospirillum sp.
TCTAGTGCTTTGTTTTTGTTTTTTATAGCATCTACTTTAAGCTCGTTTATTTTTTTATCGACAGTACTTTTTGATTTTTCATGCTCTACTATCTTTAAAAGCTCATTTTTATCGGCTGCTAAAAGCATATTTTCTTTTTCTAAAAATAGTACTTTTTCTTGCAAAGAGCCTAAGAGCTCCTCCATACCATCTGGTCTTTGAGCTATAGGATTGCCCTCACTATCAAAGATTCTATCTTCTTTGGATTTTAGAGCTTGAAAACCTGTATTGTTACTTATATGCTTATCTTGCTCCTCTGCTAGAAGATCAGAAAAACTTAGCTCCTCCTTTAGTAGGTATTCATCATTGAGTTCTTTTATACTTATGCCGCCAAAGTTTCCAAATAAATAGGAAAAAATAACAGTTCCAGTAAAGAGAAGTCCTAATATCATACTTAAAAAAAGATGGAAATAGTTGTCTTTCATATAGTTATTTTTTAGATAAGATATGGGTGATTATGTGATGAGCATGATTTAGAGCAATTGCAATTGAGCCACCACTTTTCACTGCTATATCTCCACAAAGGTATAAACCTTTGGTTTTCGTCTCAAAGTTTTCATCAAACTCTGGCTTATTATTTTCATCAAAACTCACACCACAAAGTTTTAGAAAATCAATAGGAGTTGTTCCGCCTATAGCATATAAGACTCTATCATAGATAGTGTGATAGCCGTCAGTAAAGTTAACCTTAACAAGTCCATTTTCATTCTCTAGGGATACTATATCTGTTCCCATTCTTAGTCTTAACTTCTCTTGCCCGTTATACTCATAAATCATCTTTTTATTTATATCATTAAGTCTATTGAACTTATCTCTTCTATAGTTTAGAGTAACTGTGTTTGTTTCTGAAAGCTCTATGGCATACTCGGCAGCTGAGTTTCCACCACCAACTAAAAGAAGTTTTTCTCCACTTGAGCATTTATCAAGGTTGAAGTTTACTCTTTGACGAATTGAAAAAGGTATCTTGTAGTTTGGTTTATTTGGTTTTCCCATAGTGCCGATTGCTATAATCACATTTTTAGCTTTATATCCAGCACTTGTAGTGATTACTTGAAATATATCTCCAACTTTTTTTATCTTCTCAACTTCTGAATTAAAAGCAGTATCTATTTCGCCATTGTCCAAAAGTTCATCAAAATAGTTAAGAGTACTCTCTTTTGTTCCATCTTTAAAATCGACACTACCCTCAAGCACTGTTACTTGACCTTTGTAGTCTTTATCAACTCTTTTGTTGTCTTTATAAAACTTTCTAATTGTTTGAGAGTGGTTATCTCCCTTCTCAATCATAAGGATTTTATCCAAGCCAAGAGCTTTACCTTCAACAGCTGCTCCAATTCCACCAGGACCACCACCTATGATAATTATATCGTATATATGTTGCATTTAACTATCCAATCTAAAAAATTTAATAAACTATTATATCAAAAAATTGTAAAATGGATATTATCAAAAAACATTAAGGCATAAAATGGATAATTTTTTAAAAAACATAAAACAATCAAGCACTATAATCTCTTCGCTAGAGCCAAGTATAAAGAACAAAATTCTTCATAAGATGGCAAATGCACTAAGAAAAAATTCAACTCAAATCATAGAAGAAAATAAAAAAGATATATCATCTGGCAAAAAAAACAACCTCAGTTCAGCACTACTAGATAGGCTTTTCCTCGACGAAGCGAGAGTGGAGGGAATGGCAAAAGCGATTGATGATATAGCAGCTCTCAAAGAGCCTCTTGGTCGCATACTCGATGGCTGGATAGTTCCAAGTGGACTTTGCATAAAAAAGGTCTCTGTACCTATCGGTGTCATTGCCATAATCTATGAGAGTCGCCCAAATGTTACGAGCGATACAGCAGCCCTATGTTTTAAAAGTGGCAATGTTTGTGTTCTAAAAGGCGGAAAAGAGGCTCACTACTCAAACCATATCATCGCTAAAATCTTACAAAGTGTTCTTGAAGATAACAAGCTAGCAAAAGATATCATCTCTCTCATTCCAGATGAGACTAGAGAGGGAGTTTCAAAGCTTATAAAGATGGATAGATATATCGACCTTGTGATTCCTAGAGGAGGAGCAGGACTTATAAAGTACATAAGTGAAAACTCAACAGTTCCAGTAGTCAAACATGATA
>CAYOWG010000030.1:0-11117 GCA_964407605.1 uncultured Sulfurospirillum sp.
ATTAAATACCTCGCAGCTTTAAGCTCAATAGTCCTGCATACTCGTGTAGGGCTGTATAGCTTCGCTTGAATGCTCCCATGTTTGGTAGATATGCCCAAGAAGTTTTTGCCCTGCTGCTGATTTTAAATCCAGTCGCGGCTGGTATGACGGTAAAGCCAAAGTGATTATATAGCTTTATAGCTCGCTTCATATGATAGGCAGAAGTCACTAAAAATATAGTCGGATTTTCTATGCCCTGCTCTAAAAACATCTGCTTTGAAAACTTGGCATTTTGATAAGTATCTAGGCTTTTGTTCTCTACATGTAGAGATATGTCCCTTACGAGTAGATTTGTTTTTATCTCGTTCATACTATCCATAAAAGCATCAGCTTCTGTATATGCCTTATAAGTTCCTGCCCCAGAAAAGTAGAGTGGCAAATCCTGAGACGAAGCTACCATCAGTCCCCAGACGGCTCTTTTGTAGGCATCATTCGCAAGGGGCAGATTTGCACTCCCAGCAACACTTCCTCCACCTAGAACGATGACAGCATCCGCTTTTGTTTGAGTGGCTAGAGCTTTGTTATATGGACTCTCAAGAGGTTTTAGTAGCCAATCAGCCACATAAGAATTACTAAGAAGATAAAAGCTAAGAGCAAATAGAAAAAATATAGCTTTAAACTTTCTTGCATAAAAAGATGCAAGAAGAAGTATGATTATAAAGATACCTGGAGGTAAAACCAGATATGTAAAGAGTTTTGAGATTACATATATACTGCTCATTAGAGCATAACTGCCTTTTTCTCGCCCTTCTTTAGCTCTCCGATGACATAGCCATCAGAATCATCCAAGACCACATCTACATTTTGAGGACTTACTACGAGAACCATGCCGACTCCCATGTTGAAAGTTCTGTACATCTCACTCTCTTGGACATGCTTGCTCATAAAGTCAAATACAGGGAGAGTTTTGATTTTGTCTTTATAGACTATCGCTTGCATGCCTTCTGGCAGAACTCTTGGTAGATTTTCAACAATCCCGCCACCAGTGATATGTGCTAAGGCATTTATCTTGTTTTTTAGTTTTTTAAATGTTTTTACATAAAGTTTTGTTGGAGTTAAAAGTGTATCTATAAGGGGTTTTCCATCAAACTCGGTATCGAACTTATAGTCTAGTTTTTCAAAGAAAAGTTTTCTAACAAGCGAGAAGCCATTTGAGTGAATACCGCTACTAGGAAGTGCTATGAGGATGTCGCCAGCTTTGACATGTTCAAGTCTGTTCATCTCATCTTTTTCTGCCATGCCAACACAAAAACCAGCCAAGTCAAAATCTTTGCCACTATACATGCTAGGCATTTCAGCGGTCTCGCCGCCTATGAGTGAGCATTCAGACTCGATACAACCCTCAGCTATGCCCTTTACAACAGCGGTCGAAGCGTCTATATCAAGCTTTGCGGTTGCGTAGTAGTCTAAGAAAAACAGTGGAGTTCCAAAGTTGCAGATGAGGTCATTAACGCACATCGCTACTAAGTCAATCCCGACTGTGTCATATATGCCAGAGTCAATGGCTAGTTTTAGCTTGGTTCCAACTCCATCAGTCGCACCTAGGATAACAGGTTTTTTGTAGCCAGAAGGCATCTCGTAAGCTCCTGCAAAAGAGCCGATTCCACCTATGACATTTGAGTCAAAGGTTGATTTTACTATAGGTTTTATGTTTTCTACGAACTGATTTCCCGCATCTATATCAACGCCTGCATCTTTATAGCTAACTGTACTCATGTTATCCCCTGTAAAAAAGTTTACGATTCTAACAAAAATATGTTAAAATCGTTATAAAGAAGGGGTATATCTTGGCATTTGAGCACGCATTTGTTCTTACTGGCAGTATTGCAAGTGGGAAAAGTACGGTTTGTGAGATTTTAAAGCAGAACGATTTTAAAATCATAGACGCTGATACTATTGCCAAAGAGCAGTTAAATCTACATGTAGAAGAGATAAAAAAGCTTTTTGGAGACGGTGTTTGTGAAAATGGCATGATAAGTAGAAAAAAATTGGCAAATATCATTTTTAACTCTAAAAAAGAGAGAGAGAAACTAAATAATCTTTTGCACCCTTTGATAAGAGAAGAGATATCAAAAAGAGCAGGTGAGCTTGATTTTTATCAAGAACCATATATGATAGATATTCCTTTATATTTTGAGAGTGATGGCTATGATTGTCAGATGTCTGTTGTTGTTTATGCTCCTAAGAAGATTCAACTAAAAAGGCTTATGCGAAGAGATGGGATTTCAAAAGAAGATGCAAAAAAGAGGATAGATTCTCAGATAGATATAGAAAAAAAGAGAGAGATGGCAGATTGGACGATAGATAATGCATCTGATTTTGAGCATCTAAAAAGAGAAACAGAAAAGTTTATAGATTTTTTGAGGAAAAAGTATGAAAGTAACTAAATATAATGCAAGCGGAAATGATTTTGTCATTTTTCATACAGATATAGAGAAAGACTATAGCGAGCTTGCTAAAAAATTGTGTCATAGACAAAAAGGGATAGGAGCAGATGGGCTTATAGTTCTTTTGCCTTGCGATGAGGCAGATTTTAAGTGGCTATTTTATAACAGTGATGGAAGTTATGCAGCGATGTGTGGCAATGGAACTCGTGCTTGTGCTCACTATGCTTTTACTAACAAACTTGCTAACAATAAGATGATATTTTTGACTGATGCAGGCCTGATAAGCTCTATTGTCGAAGATGATATAATAGAATCAGAACTAACAAAAGTAAAAGAGTTATCAAAAAAGTTTACAGATATGGGCAGAGAGTGGAGCTTTTATGATACAGGAGTTCCTCATCTTGTTAGTGTTGTGCAGAGCCTTGATGAGTATGATAAAGTTCTTGCCTCAAAGATGAGACATAAGTATAATGCAAATATAAACTTTGTTTTAAACGATAAAGAGGCTCTACATGTAAGGACTTACGAAAGAGGCGTAGAAGATGAGACTGGAGCATGTGGGACTGGCATGGCGGCTTGCTTTTATGCCTTGTATGTAGAGGGAAAAGTAGGTGAGAGCTCAACAGTGTATCCTTCAAGTAAAGAGAAGTTGGGACTTAGGATTACTAAGGGACGATTATATTTAAAAGGAAAGGTGGACAAAGTATTTGAAGCAGATATTTAATATAGCAATAGGGTGGACATGTATAACCGCTGTAGTATTTGGCATGGGTTTTCCCTCCTCGTATTATCAGCTAAAAAGCAAAGAGCAAAAAATAGAATTTGTCAATATACTAAAACCGATGATTGATGAAAGCAACACAAAGACACTCCAAGAGAGAATTTTTGTGGAGAATTTTTTTAAAGAAGCAATTAGTAGGGGTTTTCGTTCATTGAATCCTGATGATTTAAGAGAGCTTTTAAAGATTTCTAAAAAGTACAGAGTAAAAAATCTACTTGATAAAGATGAGTACCTCAAGAGAATAGATATAGTTCCTCCCTCATTGGCAATAGCTCAAGGTGCTATTGAGAGCGGTTGGGGTAAAAGTCGTTTTGTAAGAGAGGCAAACAATATCTTTGGTCATTGGACATGGGGGAAAGTAGGACTTATCCCAACAGGAAGAGAAGAGGGCAAGACGCATAAGATAAGAATTTTTAGAGACATGCAGTCTTCAGCTGATGCTTATGTCTTGAATTTAAATAGACACTATGCTTATGAACTTTTTAGAAAAGTAAGACTACAAAAAAGAGAAGAAGGGAAGAGTATAACTGGATATGAAGCGGCAAACACGATGTTGCACTACTCGGAGCTTAGGCAAAAATATGTAGATATGCTACACAAAGTTATGAAAGAAAATAATCTTACATCTTATGATGAAGAAAAAGAGCGTAAACCAAAGGGTTTATACTCCAGCTGTGCTCATCGCCTCTGATTGAGCGTTTGCTATAAGGGGGTCTATAATTTCATCTAATAGTCCACCCTCCATGATAGCATCTAGTCTATATAGTGTTAGGTTTATCCTGTGGTCGCTGATGCGGTTTTGTGGGTAGTTGTAGGTTCTGATTCTTCCGCTTCTGTCTCCTGAGCCTACTTGAGATTTTCTCTCTTCGCTTAGTTTTGAGTTTCTCTCTTTTTCTTGCATGTCAAAAAGACGAGCTTTTAAAATCTTCATAGCAGCATCTTTATTTTTGTGCTGACTTTTTCCATCTTGATTGGTTACGACAAGTCCGCTTGGAAGGTGCGTGATTCTTACAGCACTATCAGTTGTGTTTACTGATTGACCTCCATTGCCTGAAGCTCTCATAACATCAATTTTTAAATCTTTTGGGTCTATATTGACCTCGACATCATCAACTTCTGGCATAACTGCAACCGTGATAGCTGAAGTATGCACTCTTCCTTGAGATTCTGTTTTTGGAACTCTTTGAACACGATGAACTCCAGCCTCATACTTGAATTTTGAGTATGGACCTTGACCTTTTATGATAGCAATTATCTCTTTGTAGCCATCAAGTACGCCCTCGCTAGAGCTTACTATCTCTACTTTCCAGCCCATATTTTCTGCGTATTTTACATAGGCCTTGAAGATATCAGCCACAAAAAGAGCTGCTTCATCTCCACCAGTTCCTGCTCTGATCTCTAAAAATATATTTCTATCGTCATTGGGGTTTTTTGGAAGTAGAAGAACTTTTATATCTTCTTCGATTTGAATCTTGAGAGGCTCTAATTCTTTGAGCTCCTCTTTTGCAAGTTCGCCTAGCTCATCATCATCTAAGAGCATTTTGTTCTCTTCAATTCCTTCTATGGTTTTGATATACTCAATCGCCTTTTCTCTAACAGGCTCGATGTTTGATTGCTCTTTAGAGAGGTCGGTCATCTTTTTTATATCTGCTGCGATATCAGGCTCACTAAGAAGCCTGCTTATCTCATCATATCTGTTAAGGAATGGCTGAAGTTTATCTTTTAGCATATAAAGGGAGGTATTAATTAAGCAGCTACTGTGCTAACTAGCTTTGAAAGCCTACTAATACGACGAGCAGCAGTGTTTTTCTTCAATATGCCTTTTGTAGCATACGAGTGAAAACTCTTGTTTGCATCTTTTAGTGCAGCAGTAGCTGCCTCTTTGTCGCCTGCTTCAACTGCAACTTTAACAGCTTTAGTTAGATTTTTAATTCTTGTCTTATAAAATCTATTTCTTTCTGCTCTTGCTATGTTTTGTCTTGCGCGTTTTTCCGCTGATTTATGGTTAGCCATCGCTAAGCCTTTCGTTTAAAATTTAGGCATTGATTATACAGAAGAGTTTATTAAAGTGTCCTTATTTTAAGTGTAGTTTTATAAAAATATCGCAGTTATTGTGATATAATCTCCAATCTTTACATGACAGGAAGCAAAATGGACAAACTATTTGGCACAGATGGAGTTAGAGGAAGAGCTGGAAAAAAACTAAATGCGATGAATTCAATGCGTTTAGCGATGGCTGCAGGCATACATTTTCGTAAAAACTCGGTCAATAACAAGATACTCGTAGGAAAAGATACGAGAAGAAGTGGATACATGATAGAAAATGCTATCGTATCTGGACTTACAGCAGTTGGCTATGATGTACGACAAATCGGACCCATGCCTACTCCTGCTACAGCTTTTTTAACAGAAGACCTTAGATGTGATGCTGGTATCATGATAAGTGCTTCACACAATGTTTATAGCGACAATGGAATAAAGTTTTTCAACGCTAGAGGCAATAAACTCAACGGCAAAGATGAAGCCGAGATAGAGAAGATATATCATGATGACGCTCTAATCGAAGCAAATCAAAAAGAGGATTTTAACATAGGACGCTCTAAGCGCATCGATGATGTTATCGGGCGTTATATCGTGCATATCAAAAATTCGTTCCCAAAAAACTTGACACTTCATGGGGTTAGAGTTGTACTTGATGTTGCAAATGGAGCGGCTTATAAAGTAGCACCGACTATATTTACAGAGCTTGGAGCAGATGTTGTTTTACTCAATGACAAGCCAAGTGGAAGCAATATAAACCTAAACTGCGGAGCCATGCACCCCCAAGAGTTGGGAGAAGAGGTTAGAAAAAGAAGAGCAGATGTTGGTTTTGCTTTTGATGGGGATGCTGATAGGCTTGTTGTGGTTGATGAAAATGGAGATGTTATAGATGGGGACAAGCTTCTAGGGGCATTGAGCGTCTATCTAAAAGAGAGAGGTAAGTTGCAAAAAAATAGTGCAGTTGCAACTGTCATGAGCAACCAAGCTTTGGAAGACTATCTCAATGAAAATGACATAGAGCTATATAGATGTGATGTAGGTGATAAGTATGTCCTTGAGACTTTTGAAAAAGAGGGCTTAAACTTTGGTGGAGAGCAAAGTGGACACATCATACTTGCTGATTTTGCAAAGACTGGCGATGCACTTGTAGCAGCACTTGCAGTCATGGCAAATACACTTATAAAAAAAGAGCCAATAAGTAAGCTTTTTAATCCGTTTAAGCTCTATCCTCAACTCCAAAAGAATTTGAGTGTTGGTAAAAAAATACCACTTGAGAAGATAGACGGATATAAGCAGCTTATAGAGAAGATAGAGAAGCAAAATATAAGAGTTCTTATAAGGTACTCTGGGACTGAAAATCTTCTTCGTATCTTGCTTGAAGGAAAAGATGAGACAAAACTAAAGAAGACGATGGATGAGGTGGTAGCACTTCTTCAAAGTAGGTTTAATGGTTAAGCCACTAATAGTTGCTGTTCTAGTTTTTATAGGTATTTTTATAATCGACCAGAACTTAAAAGCTATATTTTTAGAGGGTTATCGATGGCATGGCGAGTATTTTTCTTTGATACTTGTTTACAACAAAGGTGTAGCGTTCTCAATGCTTGCCTTTTTGGACGGCAATCTAAAGTATATAAAGTTGTTTATTATTTTTGGGATAGTAGTTTATCTTTTCCTTAATAAAGATATTTTTAAAACCTACTGTTTACCTTCTGGGATTATCTTAGGAGCGGGCTCTAGTAATCTTTATGATAGATTTTTACATGGGGGCGTGGTTGATTACTTTCATTGGCACAAATGGATTAATTATCCAGTTTTCAATTTTGCTGATGTGATGATTAGTGTTGCGGTGGTATTGGCACTAATAATAACATATAAAGAGTCTAAAAAAAGTAAGATTTAAGTATGTTTTATGTAGTATAACAACTCATATTTGGTCGCGTAGCTCAGTTGGTAGAGCACTACCTTGACATGGTAGTGGTCGTTGGTTCAAGTCCAATCGTGGCCACCATAACTTATCGCAAAATAACTCATAATTTAAAAACAATAACAAGGAAAATTATGTCAAAAATAGGAATTTTGGTTGCTAGTTCAAACAATAATATTAAATTAGCACAAAAGATAGAGCAGATAGCCATTTTGCAAGGCTGCGAAGTAGAGTTTATTAATCTTGTAGATTTAAGATTACCTTTGTATTCGACGGTTGAAGAAAAACAAAATGGTATCCCTGAAGCTGCAAAAGAGTTGGCACAAACCATACTAGGACTAAAAACTTTTGTTGTAGTTGCTCCTGAATACAACGGAGTAATGCCTCCTGTGCTTAATAATGCCATGGCTTGGACATCAAGAGCGACAGACTGCTGGAGAGACTCTTTTGAGGAGAAGTTTTTAGCCCTAGCCACTCATAGTGGAGGTGGGGGTTCTAAAGTGCTTCAGGCTATGAGGATTCAGTTTCAGCACTTGGGAGCCAATGTACTAGCAAGAGAGATTTTGACTACTTATGAAAAACCTTTAAACGAAGATTCGGTGCTAAGCATTATAAAGCAACTAAAGAAATTAGGCTAGATTATAGACATCACTAAAGATTTATGATAAAATTACGCCTTGTAAAAAGATTTGTTCTCTCGAAGTTTGGGAGTTCTATTAGTAAAGGAAATATATGCAAAATGAAGTTATAGCCTATAAAGATGGCTTGACTTTGAGCGACACGCAAAGTGTCTCATCCCCTGAAAATCTCCAAGAAGTTTTATTTGATAACTCTGATGATGCCTTATATGTAATCCGTCATTCGACTGCTCACATGATGGCTCAAGCCATAAAAGAGCTCTATCCTGATACAAAGTTTTTTGTGGGGCCTGTTATAGAAGATGGGTTTTATTATGATTTTCGTACATCTAAAAAAATCAATGACGAAGACCTAAAAGTGATTGAAAAAAAGATGCAAGAGATTGCAAAGAAAAAACTTCCGATTTTAAAAATCTGTACCAGCAAAAAGGCTGTTTTAGAGCAGTTTTGTGATGATGATTTGAAGCAAGAGATTCTTCTTCGTATCCCTGATGGAGAAGTTTCTATCTACAAACAAGGTGATTTTGAAGACCTCTGTCGCGGACCTCATGTTCCAAATACAAGATATTTAAGATTTTTTGGTTTGACTAGAGTTGCTGGAGCATATCTAGGTGGCGATGAAAACAGAGAGATGCTAACTCGTATATACGGGACTGCTTTTGCGGATAAAGCGAGTCTAATAGAGTATAAAAAGATGATAGAAGAGGCGAAAAAAAGAGACCATAGAAAGCTAGGGAATGAGCTAAAACTATTTACTTTTGATGAGGAGATAGGGGCTGGACTTCCTATATGGCTACCAAATGGAAGTCGCCTCAGAAGCAAGCTAGAACAAAGACTCTATAAGGCTCATAGACTTAGAGGCTATCAGCCAGTTCGTGGACCTGAGCTCCTAAAGGCTGATGCTTGGAAAGTTAGTGGTCACTATGATAACTATGGCGAAAATATGTATTTTACGCAGATAGACGATGCAGAGTACGGCATGAAGCCTATGAACTGTGTTGGGCATATCAAGGTTTATCAAAATGATGTAAGAAGTTATAGGGATTTGCCGCTTAAGTTTTTTGAGTATGGAGTAGTTCATCGTCACGAGATGAGTGGTGTTATGCACGGTCTTTTTAGGGTGCGAGAGTTTGCCCAAGACGATGCTCATGTTTTTTGTACTCCTGCACAGATAAAAGAGAATGTCATGGAGATGTTGAGTTTTGTTGATGACATCATGAGCACTTTTGGGTTTAAGTATGAGCTCATGGTCTCAACTAAGCCAGAAAAAGCGATAGGTGATGATGCTTTTTGGGAAGCCGCAACACAGGGGCTCAAAAATGCACTTGATGAAAACGATATATCTTATGAGATAGACGAGGGTGGAGGAGCATTTTACGGCCCTAAGATTGATATAAAGATACTTGATGCCTTGAAGAGAAAGTGGCAGTGCAGCACTATACAAGTGGACTATAACTTGCCTGAGAGGTTTGATTTGACTTATGTTGATGCGAGCAATGAACATGCTCGTCCTGTTATGCTCCATCGTGCTATATTAGGGTCATTTGAGAGATTTATAGGGATTTTGATAGAGCATACCGCTGGGGAGTTTCCATTTTTTATCGCTCCGACGCAGGTTATTATAGTTCCGATTTCTGAGTCTCACCAAGCTTATGCGAAAGAGTTGGCACAAGAGTTGCTTGAAAATGATATAGATGCAGAGATAAGTATGAAAAATGAGAGCCTAAATAAACGCATAAGAAATGCCGAAAAGATGCGTGTTCCGATGATTTTGGTAATAGGTGATGAAGAAGTTGAGAAAAAAACTGTTGCTTTAAGAGATAGAAGAGAAAGAAAACAGTATAATCTAACAAAAGACGAGTTTATATCGTTAACAAAGGAGAAACTTAGTGAGATACACTTTTGAGTAAAAAGAAAGACGTAATTCTAAATGATGACATTAGGGCGAGAGAAGTAAGATGTTTAGGTGATGATGGTTCGCAGTATGGTATTATCTCTCGTGATGAGGCGTTGGACAAATCTGAAGAGTTGGGACTTGACTTGGTTTTGATAGCACCTGATGCAAAGCCACCAGTCTGCAAAATCATGGACTATGGTAAGTTTAGATATCAAGAAGAGAAGAAGAAAAAAGAGGCTAAGAAGAAGCAAAAAGTGATTGATGTCAAAGAGATAAAGCTCTCTGTTAAAATCGCTGACAATGATATCAGCTATAAAATTAGACATGCAAGAGAGTTCCTTGAAGCTGGAAAGCATGTAAAATTTAGAGTCTTTTTAAGAGGACGCGAGATGACAAACCCTGATTCTGGAAAAGCTGTACTTGAGAAAATTTGGCCTATGGTTGAAGACCTTGCAGTTCGCGATAAACCTCCAAAGTCTGAGGGCAGATATGTCAATATGCTGGCTATTCCCAAGATAAAATAACTACTATTTTTACTCCCTTTTAAGAAACTTTCGGATATAATCGCAAGTTTCTTAGACTCAATAACTAGGGGAGTTCCCTTATATACTGAAATCTAAATTGAAATAATTTTTTAAAGGAGTTACTATGCCAAAGATGAAAACAGTACGCGGTGCTGCAAAGCGTTTCAAACCTGGTAAAAACAAGATAAAAAGAGGCTCAGCATTTAGAAACCACATTCTTACTAAAAAAAGTACAAAAAGAATGCGTGGACTAAAAGAGCCTAAGACTATCGCTAGTAGTGATGTAAAAAGAGTAAAACGCATGCTTGGAAAAGCATAGTTTTTAAGCTATTTTTAGTGTTTAGGCACTAATTTAATTGTTCCCCTATTATGAAGTAGGGCAAGTTCACGAAATCGTGACACCAATAAGGTCAAGGAGATACAATGAGAGTAAAAACAGGTGTAGTTAGAAGAAGACGCCATAAGAAGATATTGAAGTTAGCAAAAGGTTTCTATAGTGGAAGAAGAAAGCACTTTAGAAAAGCAAAAGAGCAGATAGAGAGAAGTCTAGTATATGCATACAGAGATAGAAGAAACAAAAAAAGAGATTTTAGAAGACTTTGGATTACTAGAATCAATGCTGCTTGTAGATTAAACGATATAAGTTATTCTCGTTTTATAAATGCACTCAATAAAGCAAACATCGAGTTAGATAGAAAAATCTTAGCTGATATGGCTATGAACGACCCAGAAGCTTTTACTGTGGTTGTAAAACAAGCTAAAGCGGCACTTTAACAAAAAAACTTCATTCTAGTGTCATTTAAGCGGCACTAGGATACAATCTCATATCTATCCTTAAGGACAAGATGTGAGAACCCTTCTAGTGTTTAGCCCCAAAGTCTTACTCT
>CAYOWG010000031.1:0-11083 GCA_964407605.1 uncultured Sulfurospirillum sp.
CAATAGTAAGATTTCCTATGCTAACAACAGGGATAGGGGGCTTGATTTTTTTTGCTAATTTTCTTTTTGCTAAAACGATGATAGTGTATAAAACACTAAGTGGATAAAGGAGAAATGCTAGTAGCAGTTGAAGTTTTGACTTTGGGCTGAAGAGATAATCTTCAATCCAAAATACAAAGTTTTGCTGATTAAACACGAGTCTTAGCGATATCTTTTATCTGTTTGCATACATAGAGGGCTTCCTCATTGCTGAGCTCTGCGTATATTGGGAGCGAAAGGATTTGCTGATAGTTAGTCAAGGCATTTGGAAAGTCATTTACTCTTAGGTTATATTTTTGTTTATAATAACTCAAAAGATGAAGAGGTATGAAGTGTAAAGAGGTAAATATACCTTTTATGCTAAGCTCTTTTGCGAAACTATCTCTATTTTTATCTACTTTTATTATATACTCGTTATATATATGGTCACTTTTTTTGATAGGGATAGATATATGGGGACAATTTTCTAACTCTTTGTTATATATCTTTGCAATTTCTAGTCTTCTTCTGATAAATCTATCAGTTTTTTTGAGTTGAGCTATTGCGTAAGCAGCTCCAAGTTCATTGATGTCATACTTTAGACCAATATCAACAACATCATAAACATATCCAAGGTTTCCAAATCTATCCCAGCCGTCACTAACGATAGCATGATTTCTTAGAAGCTTGGCTCTTTTCATAAGTTGTTTGTTATTTGTAACCATAATCCCACCAGTTGAAATTGCATTTTTCATCTGCGGAGAAAATCTAAAGGTTGTTATATCAGAGCCTGTTGCTCCTACTTTTTTGCCTTTATAGCTAGCCCCAAGAGAGTGAGAAGCATCCTCAACTACTTTTACATCATAGATGTTAGCAAGCTCATAAATCTTATCAAGATTTGCTATCTGACCTGCAACATGAGTAACAAATATAGCTTTTAATTTTTTATGATTATTTTTGTCTAAAACTTTTTCAAGCTCAACCATATCCATATTGAAGTCATCTTTGTCAATATCAACAAAAATAGGCTCAGCATCAAAGTGTCTAACAACTTCAGCAACAGATGGAAAAGAATTGACTGAGCAGATTATTTTATCGCCTCTTTTAAGGTCAAGTGCACACATAGCCAAGTGCATTGCAGCCGTCCCGTTGTATGTAGAGACAGAGTATTCACAACCGATATATTCTGAAAAACTTCTTTCAAGCTCTTCAACTTTTGACCCTCCACTAAGCTCTAAAACTTCATTTATGAGTTTTTTCTCATTTTCATCAACTGATGGTTTGTAAAATGGTATCTCTCTCATTGTTCTTTTCCTTTTATGTGGTCTAGTTTTGCTATGGTAGGCAACACTCTTTTGAATTTATTTTTATCAATTTTATTGATA
This sequence comes from uncultured Sulfurospirillum sp., assembly GCA_964407605.1. GTDB lineage: Bacteria > Campylobacterota > Campylobacteria > Campylobacterales > Sulfurospirillaceae > Sulfurospirillum_A. The sequence continues at coordinate 1,404 of CAYOWG010000031.1, forward strand.
ACAAAGTTAACTATTTCTTTGTTAAAGTTTCTTTGTAGCAACTCTTTTTGATTTAATTTTTTATCAACTAAAGCTTTCAGCACAGCATCAAGTTCTTCATAAGAAAAACCTAATTCCTCTTCATCGCTTTGCCCTTCCCATAAGTCCGCACTTGGAGCCTTATTGATGATGCACTCTGGCACTCCTAAGTGCTCTGCAAACTCAAAAATCTCTGTTTTGTACATATCCCCAATTGGATTGAACGCACATGCTAAATCCCCAAACATCGTCCCATAGCCTAGTAAAATTTCACTTTTGTTACTAGTCCCTAGAACAAGCGCCGAGTTTTTTGCTGAGATATCATATAAAACTGACATTCTCATCCTAGCACTAAAGTTGCCAACTCTTAGTTTTGTTGCTTCTGTGTCTTTGAAGTATGTATCAACTAAATCACCTATATAAACTAAGCTGTTTGCAATACCAAATTTTTCACAAAGCTCTTTCGCATCGTCTAAGCTACTTTGCGAAGAACTTTTGCTTGGTAGCATAATCGCTAAAAAATCCTCCCCGAAAGCTTTTTGTGCAAGCACGGCAACCACAGCGGAGTCGATACCACCACTAAGCCCAACAACTGTATTTTTAAAATCTGTTTTATAGAGCTCATCTTTTAAAAATCTGATTAAAAAATTCTCTATTATTTGATATTTTTTCATTAAACTATTATACTGAAACAAATATTAATTTTTTCTTTTAATAGTAACAATTTTCTTTAAAGTTTTTGCTATAATAGTAATTAAAAAGGCAAATCATGAATATAAAATACCAAGCAATGGGGATGTATCAAACAAACTGCTACATAGTTGAAGTAGATGGCAAAGAAGTCATTATAGACCCAGGTGTTGGTGCGACTGACTGGGTGATTGAAAATACAAAAAAACCAGTTGCAATTTTAAACACTCATGGACATTTTGATCATATCTGGTCAAATCAAGAGTTGAAAGAAAAACTAAATATTCCTATTTATGCACCAAAAGATGATGAGTTTATGTTAAAAGACGACCCAATTGGACGAGGAGTGCCTCCAAGTGAAGCAGATGTTTTAGCAGTCGGCGACCAAGAGTTTGACATAAAAGGTATCAAAGTCAAGTATCTTCACTTTCCAGGGCATACCCCAGGCTGTAGTGCCATACTCATAGGAGACTCTCTTTTTAGTGGCGATTTTGTTTTTAAAGGCTCGATTGGTAGGGTAGATTTTCCATATAGCAACCCTGATGATATGCGTAAAAGTATTGAGAAATTCTTACATGTAGTAGAAGATTGGACTATATACACGGGTCACGGAGAGCCTACAACTGTCAAAGCAGAGCAGAGAATTCTACCGATGTGGCTAGATATGATTTAGGGTACTTCTAGTAATGTCGTCTAGCATTTTTTATTTTTGTTTGAAAGATATGTTTTTCTAGCACGATTGCTTGAAATACTCCTTCGAAGACCTTGATTTCATTTATATGCCCTGTTACTCTTATCTCTCGTTTTCTGCTATCTTCAAATCTAGCTTTTGCTTCAAATTCTATCAAATCATTTACTTTTGCTGGCGCTAAAAAGCTAGAACGAGAGCCAATAATAACTACATTTGGCTCATTAACCGATACCGCAGCAGCATAATCAGCAGCTGCAAATATAAATCCACTATGAATCAGCCCCATACTGTCAGATACCATATCTTTTGTAGTTATAAGCGTAGTTTTTGAGTATCCAGCTTCGAGTTTTAAAATCTCTCCACATAGGTTTGTGCGTATTTTATCGTGTGTATTTAACTCTTCTTTTTTTGTATCAGACAAGATTGAGGAGTTGCTTTTGGCTTCACTTCCAAAGGCGTTACTAAAATCCTCTTCTGTACCATCCTCTTCTATGTTTATTTCACTTGTTCTACTATCCAACATGTAAGCTTCCTTGCTTTTGTATTATGCACTGTACCTCATAAATCGGTAAATTACTTTTTAAGTTTAACATAGACTCGTTTTGGAGCAGGGTAGCCTTCTATTGTTAGTTCTGGGTTATTTGGGTCTAAAAAATCTCCTAGACTCTCTCCTAATATCCACTCTGTTCTTCTTTGCTCGTTTGTGTCTGTTTTTTTGATTTCTAAGACTTCAAATGAGCTAAATTTTGCTTTTTCACTCCAGTTTTGCAGGGCTTTTATGGTTGGCACAAAGTAGATATTTGGTATCTTGGAGTATGTTTTTGCAGGACACAAAGCATGGGGCTCATCGCCATCAATCATAAATGTATCTAAGATAACTTCGCCATTTTTATTTAACGCTCCCCGTAGCTCTTTGAGGGTATTGACAGGGTTTGCTCGGTGGTAAATAACTCCTAGACAAAAAAGTATGTCAAACTTATGCTCATAAAAAGGAAGATGTTCAACACCAAGAAGCTCAAACTTTATATCAGTTTTTGCAAAGTGATTTATAAAATCAAACTGTAGCTTACATATAGCAGAGGGGTCAAAGCCTACAATCTTTTTAGGTTTATCTTCAAGCATACGAAACAGATAGTAGCCGTTAGAACAACCTATATCGCCCACGATTTTGTTTTTAAGCTCAAAATGAGGTCTTATGAGATTGTATTTTATAAAACTTTTCCACTCGGTGTTTATGAAAGTATCAAAAACCTGAAAAGGACCCTTTCTCCAAGGTCGAAGCCCCAAAGCACTTTGTTGTACTTTTGCTATATCTTCATCGCTGATATCTTTGCATGTAAGGGTTACTTTGTCTTTTAGCTCTAAGGAACAATTTTCAATATCAGGAAGATTATCGACGATAGCTTTTCGCACTTTGTTGTCTTTCCACTCAAAGCATTTGCTTCGTTCGTATCTTATGCTATCTAAATTCATGGTTGAGTTATGAAATCTTTGGTTTTTTTATAGCCTTTTTTTGCTCCATCTTTAACATCTTGAAACTCTAGGAGATTTTTATCGCATTTTTTATGGTATATGCCCATGCTATCATAATACTCTATACAGTCGTTATAGTAGCGAGTATCTATGCCTCTTTCGTTTACATAAAGACAAGCAGTAAATAAAAATGGTAAAATTAAGATTAATATTATTTTCATAAGTAATTATATCACAAAAAGGATAAATATGAGCGTACTAGAGTATTTTGAACTTATAACAAAAATACCAAGATGTAGTTTTAAAACAGACAAAATGAGAGATAAAATCATAGAGATAGCGAACACTTTTGGCTATAAAACATCAATAGACAAGAGCGGTAATATACTTTGTCAAAAAGGAGAGCCAAAAGTCTGCTTGCAGTCGCACTATGATATGGTTTGCTTGGGAGATACCCAAAACATAGAGCTGATTGAAACAGATGGAATTTTAAGAGCAAAAAACTCAACCCTTGGAGCGGACAATGGTATGGGAATGGCGATTATGTTTACATGTATGGAAAAGTTTGATGATTTGGAGTGCCTGTTTACAAACGATGAAGAAGTGGGACTCATAGGAGCTTCAAATCTTGAGCTACAAATCTCATCATCTAAACTTCTAAATCTTGATGGAGAAGAGGAGCGAGAGATATATATAGGTTGTGCTGGTGGGATTGATATCATCTCAAAGCTAACTTTGGAGTATCTGCCTTTGGATAAAGATGAGCTTATCTACGAAATCAGCGTTAAAGATTTGGCTGGCGGACACTCTGGCGTTGATATAGACAAAGGCATAGACTCTGCTATAAAAGTTTTAGCTAGGGAGCTAGCAAGGCAGGGGTTGAAACTTCTTCATATCGAAGGGGGCGAGCTGAGAAACTCCATAGCCAAAAATGCAAAAGCGGTAGTGGCTACATGTAAGAATATAAAACTCTTTGATACCACTCTACATGTAAAGAAGGTAGAGCATAAAAGAGAGTATATAAAAGATGGGCAAAATATCATAAAAGCATTCAACGCTTTTGCTCAAGGCGTAAGAGGGTTTGATAAGAGTCTAAACATACCATCAAGCAGTATCAATCTTGGAGTTGTTCGCCTTAAAGATGGAATTTTGCAGGTTGATTGTTCTGCTAGAGCCATGCAAAATAGTGATTTGCTAAGGTTAGCAGATGAGACAGAGTCGTTTTTTCAGCTTATAGGCTCTCAAACTTTGCAAAGCGATGGACACGAGCCTTGGGTACCTGATATCGGCGAGTTTGCCAATGAAGTGAAGAGGGAAATGCTAAAGGTTTATGATGAAGCAAGTTTTTGTGCTATACATGCTGGCTTGGAGTGTGGTATAATAATGACTCAACAATCAAAAAAGATTGAAGCAGTTGCGATTGGACCCACTATAAGATTTCCTCACTCTCTAAGAGAAGAGTGTGATTTGGGTTCAGTGAAGAGAATTAGTTTAGTAGTAGAAAGGATTATAAATGTCATTAATGAAGTCAGCTGATATAGAGCTAGGAAAAGAGTTGGAGCATTTTGTTTTAAAAAATGCAAAAGGTGAAGAGTTTGACTCAAAAAAGAGTTTTGGAAAATGCGGCATGATTGTAGCGGTTATGTGCAATCATTGTCCTTATGTAAATGCTATCTGGGAGAGAGTTGTAAAGGTAGCAGATTTTGCAAAAAAACTAGATATAAATTGTGTTGCAATCAACCCAAATAATCATCCAAACTACCCCGAAGAGAGTCCTTCTCATATGCTTGATAAGATTAAAGAGTTTGATATCAACTTTGAGTATCTATTAGATAGCGAACAGAGTGTTTCAAAGTCACTTGGGGCTGTTTGTACTCCTGATATATTTTTGTTTGATAGCTCTGCAAAACTCTACTATCATGGAAGACTAGACGACAACTGGCACGACCCAAGAAGTGTTAAAAAAGAAGAGCTAAGAGAAGCGATAGTAGCACTATTTGGAGGGCAACCCGCACCAACTCCTCAGATAAAATCCGAAGGTTGCTCTATCAAGTGGGTAGATACGGTGACGGGCTAGGAAAATCCTATACTACTAACCGACCTTGAAATTTTTTTTGCTTTTACAGTATTGTGTTAAAAAGCAGTCAGTTTCGCATTTTGGACTGATGGCTTTGCAGATGTATCTTCCAAAAAGTACCATCGCTTGATGTAGTATATGTAGCTCTGTTTTGAACTTTCTTGTTAGCTCTTCTTCTGTTTTTATAGCTGTTTTTGCATCACTTAGTCCCAACCTGTGAGATACTCTAAAGACATGCGTATCTACTGCCATGAGGTTTGCTCCAGCGTACTCTATCATGATTACATGAGCAGTTTTTTGTCCTACTCCTGCTAGGCTTGTCAGGTCTTTTTCATTTAGAGGTATTTCGCCATCAAAATACTCTAAGACTCTGTTTGCCATTTTGATGAGGTTTACTGATTTGTTGTTGAAGAATGAGCAAGAACGAATCAGGTTTTTGACTTCATCTAAATCTGCAACAGCAAGTTTATAAACATCAGGATATTTTTCAAAAAGAGCAGGAGTTATGATGTTTACTCTTTTGTCGGTGCATTGGGCTGAGAGCATAACAGCGATGACTAGCTCGTATAGATTTTTGTATCTTAGTTCTGTTGCTGCGTCTGAGTAGTTTTCGATAAAAGCAGCTTTTATCTCTTGTATTTCTAGTTTTGTAGCTTTTTTCATGCGCAATTATAGCAAATATAATAAGATTTTAATTCAAATACTAGTAAAATATAAAAAATATATAAAAAAAGGAATTTTATGAAAAAAATTATAGTCGGAACTTTAGCAACGTTTGCTTTAGGAGTTAGCTTAAATGCAGCAGTGTATGCAACAGTAGATGGAGTTGAGATAACAGATACAGATATAGCAAGTCTTATGAGAGCAGTACCAGGACAGCAGTTTGCAACACTTCCACCAGAGCAACAAAAAAGAGTTATTAACCAAGCGATAGAGAGAAAACTTCTATCAAAAGAAGCCCTAAAATCAGGCATAGAAAAAGATGAAGAGTTTAAGAAGACTTTGAAGTCTATAAAGGCTGATTTGGCGCTTGAGATTTGGATGAAAAGAGTGTTTGAAAAGATTACAGTAACCGAAGAAGAGGTAAAAGCATATTTTGATAAAAACAAAGATCTATTTGTACAAGAAGAGACTGTAAAAGCAAGACATATAGTTGTAGCTGACGAGAAGGCTGCAAAAGAGATTATCAAAGAGCTTGGTGATTTAAAAGGCGAAGCTTTAACTAAGAAGTTTATAGAGTTAGCAAAAACAAAGTCAACAGGACCAAGCGGAGCCAATGGCGGTGATTTGGGCTGGTTTAACAAAAAGCAGATGGTAGGAGCTTTTAGTGAGGCTGCATTTGGACAGGCAAAAGGCGAATTTACAAAAACTCCAGTTAAGACTCAGTTTGGTTATCATGTGATTTTGACAGAAGATAAAAAAGGTGGAGAAAAAGTAAAGTTTGAAGATGCAAAGACTCAAATCGAAGCTGGACTAAAGATGGAAAAATTTCGTGATAAAGTTCAGAAAAAAGCAAAAGCATTAAGAGATAAGGCTACAATAGTTATAAAATAAAAAGGAAGCAGATGGGAGTGTTTGATTTTGTAAAGCCAGGTGTTTTGAGTGGTGATGATGTTACAAAAGTTTTTGAAGTTGCAAAAGCAAATAGCTATGCACTTCCTGCTGTAAATGTAGTAAGCACAAGCTCTATAAATGCTGTCTTGGAGTCTGCAAGAGATGTAAACTCCCCTGTGATAATTCAGTTCTCAAACGGCGGAGCTCAGTTTTATGCAGGTAAGGGTTTAGACTCTAAGGACTCAGGTGTATTAGGTGCAATCAGTGGAGCTCTACATGTAGGCACACTCGCAGAGGCTTATGGGGTTGCAGTTATCCTTCATACCGACCATGCTTCTAGAAAACTTTTGCCTTGGGTTGATGAGCTTTTAGAAGTTAGTGAAGTTTACTTTAAGCAGACTGGAAAGCCACTGTATAGTTCGCATATGATAGACCTCTCCGAGGAAAGTTTAGAGGACAATGTCGGCACTTGTGTTGAGTATCATAAACGCATGAGTAAGATAGGTATGACTCTTGAAATTGAGCTAGGTTGCACTGGTGGCGAGGAAGATGGTATTGATAATACTCATCTTGATAACTCAGCTCTTTACACTCAGCCAGAAGATGTTGCTTATGCTTATGAGAAGCTTATGGCGATTAGCCCAAACTTTACTATCGCTGCTTCTTTTGGTAATGTTCATGGGGTTTATAAGCCTGGTAATGTAAACTTGACACCAAAGATACTTGATAACTCACAAAAGTATATCCAAGAGAAGTTTGCTACGCAGGAAAAACCAGTCAATTTTGTTTTTCATGGAGGAAGCGGAAGCGAGCTTAGTGATATTCGTGAAGCGATAGAGTATGGTGTGATAAAGATGAATATAGACACTGATACTCAGTGGTCTTTTTGGGAAGGTGTTAAAGAGTACAACAATAAATATGAATCATATCTTCAAGCCCAGATAGGAAATCCAGATGGCGATGATATGCCAAATAAGAAGTATTATGACCCAAGAAAGTGGCTAAGAGCTGCTGAAGAGAAAACTATAGCTAGATTGAACCGTGCATTTGAAGATTTGAACTGTATCAATAGAAACTAGATGACTTTATCTTCCTCGCCCTTAGAGAAGCATTGTTTTAGAGGACGAGAGATATATGTTAAGAGAGATGACCTTTTACATGTAGATTTTTCTGGCAATAAAGCTAGAAAATTTATGTGGTTCTTAAATCAAGAGTTTCTACATGTAAAGAGGGTTGTCTCTTATGGCTCTAATCAGTCCAATGCTATGTATTCACTTTCGGTTATGGCTCGGCTTAGGGCTTGGGAGTTTGTCTATTTTTGTAATCAAATTCCAGATTTTTTGAAGCTTAACCCAGCTGGAAACTACAGATATGCTTTAGAAAATGGTATGAAGATTTTTGAAAGCAGCCAGAGGCGAGAAGATGCCCATGCTTCTTGCAAAAAGGATGATTTGCTTATAGAAGAGGGCGGTCGCCAGAGTGAAGCAGAGTTTGGTATAAAGATTTTAGCTGATGAATTGGTATCTGACATCAAAAAAGAGGGCATTGAAAATCCTTATGTATTTTTGCCTTCAGGCACGGGAACAACAGCTCTATTTTTACAAAAAAACTTATCTTTTAGGGTCTTTACATGTAGCACGGTTGGAGATGATGAGTATCTAAAAGAGCAGTTTAGGGAACTAGAAAATGATGAGCAAAATTTTCCTAAGATTTTAAGTTCACTCAAAAAGTATCATTATGGTAAGCTTGATTTTGAGCTGTATGAGTTATGGGAAGAGCTACAAGCGGATATGGGTGTTGTGTTTGATTTGATGTATGACCCTGTGGGGTGGAAGAAGTTTCTTCTTCATATAGACGACATCGTGGGGACTCCAATCTATATACATCAAGGCGGAGTGCTAGGAAATGAGACTATGATAGAGAGGTATAAGAGAAAATATGAAAACAATAAAAACAAGCGATAAGAATTTTAGAAAAGATTTTGATGAGCTACTAAAACGAGGGCATATGGATATGGACAATGTATCTGTGATAGTCTTAAAGATTATAAACGAGATAAAAAAAGATGGTAATAAAGCTTTAAAGAGCCATATAGCCAAGTTTGATGACTGGACTCCAAAGAGTGATGAAGAGCTAAAAATATCTTGTGAGTCTATGAAGAAAGCCTATGATGAACTTGATACCAACCTAAAGAACGCTTTACAACTTGCTTATAACAGGATAAAGTCTTATCACCAAAAGCAAAAACCAACTTCATGGCTAGAGTATGAAGATAATGGCAGCGTTTTGGGTCAAAAAGTTACTCCAGTAGATTGTGCTGGACTCTATATACCAGGAGGAAAAGCCGCATATCCAAGCTCGCTTCTTATGAATGCAATTCCTGCAATAGTCGCAGGAGTCAAGGAGATAGTAGTATGTACACCAGCTCCTCAAAATGAGCTAAATTCACTTCTTTTAGCAGCCATGCATCTTTGCGGTATCAAAAAAGCTTATAAAGTAGGAGGGGCTAGTGCTATCGCTTCTATGGCTTATGGCACCAAGACTATACAAAAAGTTGATGTCATAACGGGACCTGGCAATATCTTTGTAGCAACTGCAAAAAAGCTTGTTTTTGGAGAGGTCAATATAGATATGATAGCAGGACCAAGCGAGATAGGGATACTTGCAGATGCTAGTGCAAATTGTAACTTTTTGGCTATAGACCTACTTAGTCAAGCAGAACACGATGAGATGGCAAGCTCAATCTTGATAACTCCTTCAGAGGATATAGCCAAAAAGACAAGCAAAAAAGTATATGAGTGGCTAGAGAAGCTAAACAGAAAAGATATAGCTATGGTTTCGATAAAAGAACGAGGGGCTATAATCATAACAGAAGATATGAACGAAGCACTTGAGCTTATGAACGAGATCGCACCAGAGCATCTTGAGGTTATGACCGAGTATCCTTTTGACTTGCTTCCAAGGATAAAACACGCAGGGGCTATTTTCTTAGGAAGATATACACCTGAGCCGATTGGTGACTATATAGCTGGACCAAATCATACCCTGCCAACAGGAGGAACTGCAAAGTTTTATTCTCCTCTTGGGGTTGAGAATTTTTTAAAGAAGTCTTCTATTATCAGTATGAGTGAAGAGGGTATTCGTAAGATTGGGCAAGAGTGTGCACTTTTGGCAAAA
>CAYOWG010000032.1:0-10916 GCA_964407605.1 uncultured Sulfurospirillum sp.
GATGATAAAAGAAAAAAAGCACTAGACTTAGCGATAAAACAGATAGATAAGGCTTTTGGCAAGGGTACTTTGGTTCGTTTGGGGGAGAAAAATATCGAGCCTCTAGCCTCAATCAGCACAGGCTCACTTGGGCTTGATATAGCTTTGGGGATTGATGGTGTTCCTAGGGGGCGGATTGTGGAGATTTATGGTCCTGAGAGCTCTGGAAAGACGACCTTGACTCTGCATATCATAGCAGAAGCTCAAAAATCTGGAAGTATATGTGCCTTTGTTGATGCTGAGCATGCTTTGGATGTGAAGTATGCTAGCAATCTTGGAGTTGATACGGACAATCTTTTAGTCTCTCAGCCAGATTTTGGTGAGCATGCTTTGGATGTTGTGGAGACTCTTGCTCGTAGTGGGGCGGTTGATTTGATAGCTATTGATTCAGTTGCTGCTCTTACTCCAAAGACGGAGATAGAGGGAGATATGGGCGATACACATGTAGGGCTTCAGGCTAGGCTTATGAGTCAGGCTCTTAGAAAGCTTACGGGGATTGTTCACAAGATGGAAACGACTATCATCTTTATAAACCAAATCCGTATGAAGATAGGAACTATGGGATATGGTTCTCCTGAGACTACGACAGGCGGAAATGCTTTGAAGTTTTACTCGTCAGTTAGGATAGATATAAGAAAGATCGCAACTCTAAAACAGGGCGATGAGGTCATAGGAAACAGAACTAGAGCAAAAGTTATAAAAAACAAGGTCGCACCTCCGTTTCGTCAAGCAGAATTTGATATAATGTTTGGAGAAGGCATCAGTAAAGAGGGCGAGCTCGTGGATTATGGTGTAAAATTGGACATCATAGACAAGAGCGGAGCTTGGTTTAGTTATGGCGAAAAAAGACTAGGGCAAGGGCGTGAAAATGTCAAGGCTCTTTTAAAGGAAGACCCTGCGCTTGCTTTGGAGATAGAAAGCAAGATAAAAGCAAAGATGGGTATAGGCGAGGAAGCCAAGGTAGAAAAACAAGAAAAGCCAGAGTAGCTTTTTGCGTCTAAGTAATTATAGGGAAACAAATGATATTTATTGATGAAATTTTTGCAGATGAAGTGCTAGACAGCAGAGGAAATCCAACAGTAAGAGCTACTGTTAAGTTGAGCGATGGAACAGTAGCAAATGCTATAGTTCCAAGTGGAGCTAGTACAGGGAAAAGAGAAGCTTTGGAACTAAGAGATGAAGATGAGCGATATATGGGTAAGGGTGTTTTGAAAGCTTGTGAAAACATCAACACCATTATCGTGGATTCTATCACTGGTTTAAATCCTTATGATCAAGGCTTGATTGATGGTATCATGAAAGAGGTTGATGGTAGTGAAAACTATGCCAACCTTGGAGCAAATTCAGTTTTAGGTGTTAGTATGGCTCTAGCTCGTGCATCAGCAAAAAGCTTAGGACTACCACTTTATAAGTATCTAGGTGGCTCAAATGCTCTAGTTATTCCAACTCCAATGTTCAACATCATCAACGGCGGAAGCCATGCAAACAACAATGTAGATTTTCAAGAGTATATGATAATGCCATTGAACTTTGATACATTTAGCGAGGCTCTTAGGGCAGCTACTGAAGTTTATCACCATCTAAGAGGCATTATAGCCGAGCTTGGTGAGAGTACTGCTCTTGGCGATGAGGGTGGATTTGCTCCAAATCTCAAAGACAACGAAGAGCCTTTAAAGGTCATCATGCAAGCGATAGAAAAAGCTGGATATAAACCTGGGGTTGATATGGCGATAGCTCTTGATACTGCTAGTAGTGAGTTTGCAGTCGAGGGCGGATATAGGCTTGAGAGTGAAAATAGGACTATTACTAGCGCACAGCTTGTTGATTATTTTGTTGATATGTGCGAGAAGTATCCGATTGTGTCTATCGAAGATGGTCTTAGTGAAGATGACTGGGAAGGCTGGAAGCTTATGACTAAAAAGCTTGGAGATAAAATCCAGATTGTTGGAGATGACCTCTTTGTTACAAATGAGAAGATTTTAACAAGAGGCATAAACGAAGGCATAGCAAATGCGATTCTTATTAAGCCAAATCAGATTGGAAGTGTGAGCGAGACTATGAGAACGGTTCGTTTAGCCCAAAGAAACAACTACAAGTGTGTTATGAGCCATAGAAGTGGCGAGAGCGAAGATGCTTTTATAGCTGATTTTGCTGTTGCTTTGAATTGTGGTGAGATAAAGACTGGGGCAACTGCAAGGGGTGAGAGAACTGCAAAATACAACAGACTCTTAGAGATTGAGCGAGAGCTAAGTAGAAGTGAATACTTGGGAAAACAGTTGTTTAGATAATGAGTGCCATACTAGAAGAGTTCGAAGATACAAGAAGAGAAGACAAGAGCAAAGGTTCTGTTTTTTATCTTAAAATTTTCTCTCTTTTAGTGGCTGTAGTTGGATTTGGTATATATGTAGGGGATATGCTTTTTGGAAAAAGTTCTTTAGATGTTCTGCTTGATTTGCAGTCAGATAGGCAAATACTCGAAAAGAGTGTTGATAGTCTTAAAAGAGAAAATGCAGTTTTGCAAAAAGAGTATTTTGAGCTAAAAGGATTAGACCCAGACTCTAAAGGATTTTGATGAGATATTTTATTGGGATTATTATTTTATTGGGAGTCTCCTTGCTAGCAAGAGAAAACCCTTTTGAACCAGTCAAGTCTCCATCTAAAATGGGGAAAGCAATATACAAAAAAGATACTATAGATAAGTTTGATAGTGCATATATAGAGCTACCAAGCAGTGCAAGGATTTTAAAAAGTGTAGAATTTCATTTTCAAAATCTAAATGGCTCTATGCAAAGCAAAAGTATAAATATAGACAAAAGAATAGACTGGCAAGATAAATTAGTCGTCCAAAAATTGCTTGATAAAAAGCAAGTACCAACTAATGCAGAGAAGAATACTAAAGAAAAAATTATAAATTTTAAAGATATCTTATCTATTTCACTAGATGGCAAATCCATACATCTAAAGACTCAAGATAAAAAGATAAGAAATTTTTTAGTAACAGACCCACACAAAATAATAGTAGATTTCAAAAGAGAGATATCTTTTTTTACAAAAACATATAAACTAGAAACTAGATACTTTAAAACAATTAGAATTGGTAAACATAGCGGATACTATAGAGTAGCAATTGAGCTTGATGGCAAATACCTATATAGTAAGAGAAAAACAGAAGATGGGTATATATTTACACTAAGATAACCTACATGTAGAGAAGATATTCTTTACATGTAGGGGTATTTTTATGCGTGAGCCACTAAAGTAGGGATGGTTGTATGCTCTAGAAGATATCTAGCAGATCCGCCAAACATAATTTCTTTTAAGCCTCTATTTCCATAAGCTCCAGCAACTATTAAGTCAAAATTGCCATCTTGAGCATTTTTTAATAGAGCTTCACCTGGAATTATTGTTGTTTTTACGAGGTCAAATGTAGTCTCAATCTCATGTAATGCAAGGTATTCTCTTAAATCCCTAATACGAGTAAGATTTTTAGTCGTATATGCTTTTGAAGAGACTATATGAACTCTTTTAGCTTCTTTCATTATAGGTATCGCCTCAGTGATCGCACGCGCAGCTTGTGGCGAATTGTTCCAGCCTATCATGACATTATCCGCTTTAAACTTTTTTAATGCTCTTGGTATGATCATAACTGGTTTTCCACTCTGAAGTACCGCTGCTTCAAAAGTTGCAGTTGCTACACCTTTTTGTGGAGCTGCTGCAATAACCATATCACAAAATTTTGACTGCTGTGCGACCATAGTACTTCTGATACCCACACGCATTGTTAGATTTGCTGTTGCTTGATTAGGAATTGGTTTTTGACTATCGACTATGTTTATATTTTCACGACAAGTATCAAATATTGCTCTATGGGAAGCCATAACAGTTTTTATATTTTTAATCTGCTCTTGCTCTAGTTTTTCAATAATCTCATTGGGCAAAACCAAACCACCTGGAATCCCAGCGCGTATTTCGCGTTCGGATATTTGTATCTCAAGATGAGTATTAAAATACTTTGAAACAAGCATTGCTCCGTATATTCTTGACTCTAACTCTTTTCCACCACCAACTGGAAATAACATCTTTTTTAGTAACATCAAAACTCCTTAAAAATTTTATAAAACTTTCTATTGACCTCAACAGCCTCATCAAGTTCTATGAGTTTAAACCTGATTTGCGAATCTTGTTTCGCTTGAGACAATTTAAAACAATCTATTGGTATAACTGCACCAATTTTAGGATAACCACCTATAGTCTGCCTCTCTTTTAGAAGCACTATAGGTTCTCCATGTGCTGGTATTTGGATTGAGCCAAATGCAATGGGCTCAGAGACTATATCTTGTACCGTAGAGACTATCTTTTCTCCTTTTAGTCTATATCCCATTCTGTCATTTTGTCCTGTCACTATGTATAAGGAGTTAAAAAGTTTCTGTTTTTGACTCTCTTCAAACATACTGTACTGGTATCCAGCGACTACTCTTAAAGTCAGCATTGTATCATAATGAGGCTGATATTTGCTTTGAAGACTTCTATTTTCATCTAGGACCTTACTTGTAAAAGGTAAAAACTGCTTTACATGTAGAGGCTTGCCTCCTAGTTTTTCTCTAATGCTAACAGAGCAACTTCCATATTCGGCAGGCACATCAAATCCACCTTTTACCGCAAGATAAACTCTAACCCCACTTGTAGCAAAGCCAAGATTTATGATATCCCCATCACAAGCCGTATATGTTTTCCAGATTTCGATCGATTTATCATTGATAGTAGCATCTACTCTTGCTCCTGTAAGGATAAATGTCGTTTTTCCTATCGTTTTTAACTTAACGCCACCTAGTACAATTTCAAGCATATTAGTGCCATACTCATTGCCTAGGAGTCTATTGGCATGATGGAAGGCATGCTCATCTAGTGCACCTGAGCTACTTACACCAATCTTTGCCAAACCAACTCGACCTAAGTCCTGAATAGTCGCCTGAATACCTGGACTTATAACCTCAAAACCGCTGCTCATATCTCGCCTCCGAGCTCTAAAAACTCTTCTTTTGTTACAGAGTCAAATCTTACCTTGTCTCCAACTCTAAGGTATGAAAATCCCTCGTAAGAAGTATCAAACATCTCTATGGGCGTTCTCCCTAAAATACGCCAACCTCCTGGACTAAGTTGAGGGTAAACAGCAGTTTGTTTTTGTGCGATACCAACACTTCCCTTTGGTACTTTTGCTCTAGGGTTGGATAAGCGAGGAGCCACAAGGGCATCATCAACTTCACCCATATAAGCAAAACCAGGACTAAAGCCAATAGCATACACAAAGTATTCTTTTTTTGTATGTAGGTCTATAATCTCTTCAATGCTTAAGGATTTTTCCTTGGACAATTCCTCTAAATCAAGACCAACTTCTAGACCATAATAGACTGGGATATACATAGTTCTTGATGATATCTCCTCATAAAACTCATCAGCATGTTCTATAACCTCATCTATAGCTTTACAAATCTTTTTATAGTTAGTTTGTAAAAAATCATAACTAAGCATTATTGAGTTATATGATGGCACTATCTCACTTACATATTTTAGTTTCGCTTTTTCTAAAGCATAAAAGATATGCCTAACTTCTCTTGCTTTACTAACTCCAATACCATGCCCAAAATAGATTATCACAGAATCAACAGAAGCTATGCGAAAACTATGCATCTATATATCTCCTTAACGCTTTTACTAAATCAACAGCCTTTTGGTTGTCTCCATGAACACAGATGCTGTCTGCTCGAAGCTCAATACTTTTGCCGCAAATAGTTTCAAGTCTAGTCTCTTTTTCAAGAAGAGATATACGCTTGGTTATCTTATCGACTGACTCTATAACACTTCCTTTTTGTGTGCGAGGAACTAGTAGTCCATCTTTGGTGTATGCACGATCTGCAAAAACTTCATAAATAAGCTCAATCCCAAAAGACTTAGCTAATTCTTTATAACAGCTATTTTTTTGAGTTGAAAGTATCATCAGCCTCATATCATCTCTATACTTTGAAATGCCTCTTGCGATTGCTAAAAAAATCTCATCATTTTTCATCATATCATTATAGAGTGCTCCATGAGGTTTCACATAGTCTGCCTGCGTGCCATAAATCTTACTCATGGCATCTAAAGCACCGCACTGGTATATCACAAATGCTTCTATCTCTTGCACGCTACAAGCCATGCTTCTTCGCCCAAATCCAACCAAGTCAGGATATCCAACATGTGCACCGATACTGACTCCGTGTTCTACAGCCAAGGCAACCGTCTTTTGCATGATAAGAGGGTCTGAAGCATGAAAGCCACAAGCGATATTTGCACTATCAATCAAGGGCATTATCTCTTTATCGCAGCCCATTTTCCAAACACCAAAACCCTCCCCTAAGTCACAATTCAATTTCATTTTTTAGCCTTTCTTAGCTTTCTCAATATCTTCTTCTCTAGCTTCCACTTTTTGCCATCTACTGTTTTTTCGTTTACCTTACTGACCCCATCTACGCTACCAAGGCTTACTATAAAATCCAAATAATCATCAACTTCTTCAAAGCTAGGTAGTAAGTCACGCTCCAAGCAAACAATAAACCCATAAGCTCCCCAGTTTGAAACAGTTGCGATCACGGGAAAATCAGACTTTATGCCACATGGCGTAAGTGAGAGGTACTTTTGAACGGAATCTGCAAAATTGCCCATACCAAGCTCATTGCCACCATCACCAATAGCAAAAGTTGGTTTTGTTTTTGCACCTACTATAAAAAGCTCATCAACAGGAGCAGTAAACTTGGCGATACTAATTCCTTTTAGGTTCGCATAATCTCCATCTATATTTTTGCCACACCTCTCTATACTAAAGTGACAGATAGGATCGTACTCGTCTATTATTGCTCTATAGTACTCTTTTTTATACCCTTTGAGTGGGATATAAAGAGTCTCTATTTCTTTGAAATAATCTTTGCAAAATTTATCAGTGATGATAACAGACTTATATCCCAAAGAGTTTAGAGCTTTAGCCAAAAAGTAAGTTCCTATCGGTCCATCAGTCTCTGCATACCCTCCAACATAAAACCCAGTGTATAGAAAAACGACCCCTTTTTCTAATTTTTTAAATGCTTTTGCTGCATTTTTACAGTATTTTTTAGGATGCTTTTTTTGAAGTATGTCCATGCCTCTAGTAGAGTGTTGAAGTATGATCTCATCAACGAACATAATAGTCACTATCTTTTTTATCACTAACGAACATATACCCAGGAGAGTGTGTAATAGCAAAGGGAATTTTTATACTCTTAAGAACGCTTTGAGGAGTAACCCCACAAGGCCAAAACAGAGGTATCTCATCATCTTTTATCTCGATATTATCTCCATAGTCAGGTTTTTGTAAATCATCAATGCCGATCATCTGAGGATACCCTACATGTATAGGTGAGCCGTGAGTTGCAGGATAGTGACTCGTAATCACACAAGCATCAGCCACTAACTCCTTTTTGATAGGGCGCATTGAGACGACCATAGTGCCTTTAAAAATTCCGTTTGGGTTTAACTTTATATTTGTATTGTACATAGAGACATTTTTTTTCTGCTCAACATAACGCAGCCTTATGCCAGCCTCACCAAGAGCTTTTTCAAAGGTAAAACTACAGCCTATAAGAAAAAACACTAAGTCATCACTGTAATACTCTTCTATATTTGATACCGTTTTAACTATTACTCCATCTTCTATGATGTCGTATAATGGTAACTCATTTAGAAGGTTAGCTCCATCAGCTAAGTACTTTGAATAGTGAGAGTTTTTTACAACTTCTAAAACTGGAATTGCCTTATTGTTCAAGTGAGCAAACTCTTCAAAAGATGCAGCGTACTCTTTTGGAAGAACCACCATATTGGTCTGTACATGCCCACTACAATACCCAGCCGTCGGACTACAAAACTCACCACTAGCGACTGACTTTCTAAACTCTCTTGGTGTCATTTTAATCCTTTGTTAAAAAGGTATTATACCATTATCCTATCATTTTATTGGGCAAATATGTTGCGATTTGAGGAAAGGCTGTAACAGCCACTACTATTAAAAGTAAGATTATAAAAAATGGAAAAGTTGCTTTTAGTATGTATCCTATACTTTCTTTACTAATGCCTTGGATAACAAAAAGGGAAAAGCCTACAGGGGGAGTTATCTGTGAAACCTCAACCATCAAAACAAGAAATATACCAAACCAAAGTGGGTCAAATCCAGCCATTACTACGATAGGCAAAACAATAGGCAGAGTCATAACAACTATAGATATCCCATCAAGCACCATACCAAGAACAATATACATAAGCCCTATTACAAATATAAGCATATAAGGAGATAGCCCAAGTTCTCCAACAAATTCACTAATAGCTCTTGTAACACCCAAAAAACCCACCACTTGAGATAAAAACCCAGCAGCTGCTATGATAAAACTAATCATAACTGTTGTTTTTACTGCACCAAAAAGAGACTCTTTAAGGATGTGCCAACTAAAGCTCTTAAAGATTATAGCAAGTACTATAGCCCCCACAACACCTAAAGCAGCTGCTTCAGTAGGAGTGGCAAAACCACCATAGATGCTACCCATAACCAAGATAATCAAAGAGAAAATTGGTGCTAATTCTTTTAAGGAATTAAATCTATCTCTATTTGTAAATTTCTCTGCTTTTATCGGAACAGCTGTTTTGTCATACAATGATGCTGCCATTATATAAAACGAATAAACAGTGGCCAGTAAAAGACCTGGAAGGACTCCAGCGATAAAAAGCTTGCCTATAGAGACATCAGAGAGTACGCCATATACAATCATAATCAAACTTGGAGGGATTAAAAACCCCAAAGTTCCACTTCCTGCAAGCGAGCCGATAGCTAGTTTTCTGCTATATCCTCTCTCTTGTAGTTCGCTTAGCGTAATCTTTCCAACAGTAGCTGTTGTTGCAGCAGATGAGCCAGAGACTGCTGCAAAAAGCGAGCAAGCCGCGACATTTACATGTAGGAGTTTTCCAGGCACTCTAGTTAGCCAAGGAACAAGTCCATTAAATAGCTTTGAAGAGATAGAAGAGTGGTATAAAATCTCGCCCATGAATATAAACATAGGCAAGGCGGCTAAAGACCAAGAGTTCATAGAGTTATATATAGAGCCTGCTAGTAAGTCACCAGCTTTTTGAAAAACAGTGATAGCAGGAGGCAAGTTATGCTCAAACAAAAGCATCCCAGCAATACCTGTTAGCATCAACGAAATACCAATCCAGATAGAGCTGAGCAAGAAAAAAAACATTATGCCAATCAATACAATAGATAAAATCAGAGGATCACTTATCACTCAAAATCCTTCTTAAAGTAAAAGTAAATGAAGCAAGAACAAAGAGGGCTAATCCAATAACTATAGGGATTTGAGTAAGCCAAAGAGGAGTCTCTGAGACAGCCTCACTAAGCATCTCCATCTCTTTCGTATCAACTATAGATAGATAGCTATAATGCCATGCAAAACTTAAAATAGTTGTTGCAAGAAGACCTGCAAAGATATCAATAATTCGTTGTTTATTTACATTGAGTCTTGAAGTTATTATATTTATCCTGATATGCCCATTTTCGTTAAAAGTATAAGCAAGTCCAAAAAAAACTGCTCCAAGATAGAAGTATCCACTGTATTCATCAGCGAGCATTGTTGAGTAGTCAAAAAATGAACGACCTATAATCTCTGTTAGTATCAACAGAACAAGCAAAATAAAAAGCGTAGAAGATATGCAAGCTCCCCACCTAGAGAGCTTACTGTTTAAGGCTTCAAGCCAAGGCATTACTTGTACTCAGCAAAAATCTTTTTAATATCACTACTAGCATCTTTAAGATACTCTTTGAGCATCTTATCTCCAATAGCACTTAGTTCACTTTTGAGTGTATCGCTTGGCTCACTTACTTTCATGCCGTTATCAGCCAGCATCTTAAGAGCAATCGCATCTTCTTTTTTGCTCACTTCCCACTGAATTGCTTCAATCTCTTTGGCTGCTTTTAATACAGCTGATTGTTGATTTTTATCTAAAGAGTTCCAATAATCTAGGTTGATAGTAACCGCTTGAAGAGGATAAGCATAACCAATCTTAGTAAAGTTGTTTAAAACCTCCCATAGCTTTCCATCTTTTCCTGAAGCAGAAGATGTTACAACGCCATTGACCATACCTGTTTGAAGTGCAGAATATACTTCTCCCCAAGGAAGAGCAACAGCATTGCCGCCAGCCATCTTTATGAAGTTTGCTGAGTTTTTATCATAAGTTCTTGCCTTTATATCAGCAAAATCACTTGTAGAGTTTACTGGCTTCATGGTATATATACCACTTGGTGGCCAAGAGACTGCGTAGAGCATCTTTTGATTCCATTTTTTTGCTACTTTGTCGTAAGCTGGTTTTGAAATCTGATAAAGCCTATAAGCATCATCATAGCTAGAAGCCACGAAAGGAAGAGCAGAAATCCCAAAGACCTTACCGCCACCACTTGTAAAAGGTATAAACATATCAGTCATAGGAGCTGTTCCGTCTTTAACTGCTTTTAGAGGATTTCCTTTGACTAAAGAGCCTCCTGCGTGAACAACGATTTTGACTGTGCCATCTGAGTATTTATCAACTAAATCTGCAAATTTTACTGCACCTTTTGTGTGGAAGTTGTTTGCTCCATATTTTGCATTTAAATCCAACTTTACATTTCCTGCTACAAGTAGTGCGCTAACACCTACTAATAAAGCTACTTTTTTTAGCATCTTTTCTCCTTTTGATTTATGTAGTGTAGTTTAACATAAGTATTATTGCTGTATTGGCATGTCGCTACTCTTTGTAGATAAGACCCTTAATGTTGCTTCAATATGTAACAT
>CAYOWG010000033.1:0-10600 GCA_964407605.1 uncultured Sulfurospirillum sp.
ATTATAGCATTAACTGTCCATTTACTCAAAGTCTTTATACTATACATATAAAAACTATAGGAAATTATACATGTTACTTATGAAGCTAGAAACTCCTGAAAAGTTTGCTTTTTTGCATATAGCTCATCACTTAGCTCTATCAGATGGGGACTTAGGCAGTAGAGAGAAAAGAAAAATTGAAGATTACTGCACTGAGATGGGTATAGACAATATCATATATGATAATAAAAATTATAATCTAGATGAGTGTTTAGATAAGTTTAGAAGTCAAAAAAGTCAAATAATTTTACTATTAGAACTTATGATGCTTGCCCATGTTGATGATAGATATAATGAAATTGAACAAAGCCTAATAAGGAAAATATCCACAAAATTCAACATACCTGAACTAAAAGTCAAGTATGCATCTGCATGGGGAAAAGCAGCCTCTGCTCTAAGAGAACAGGCTCTATTGATGACTGATAATTCCTAAGTCTTCAAAGTATTTTTTTATAGCTTTATCGCTAAATGCTTTATTATACATATGAAGTTCTTGCCAGCTAATGCCATCAAGCAAGTCAGTATGTGTTGGCTCTAATTTCTCTTTAGTAAGCTCTATAAACTGTTTGATTTTTCTAATAAAAATCGCAAATTGAAAAGCGGTAAAACTCTCAAGTAAATCTACAAGATTTTTATAGTTTGCAATCCTTCTCCCGCTATCGTCATTGAGCTCTATAGACCATATCTTGAGAGCAAAATCATGTCTATATTCTACGCTTTTCCTATTTGCATAGGCAAATACTCTAAGCTCTTTAGTGAAGTTGTCGCGGTTAATATAGTCATATTTTGCATAGAAAAAAAGAAATACTGATATAAGAAATATATCTTCAATTATTATTGGCTTTGATTTTAGCTCTTTGATAGTTTGCTCTTCGATGTCAAGCTGTTCTCGAAGGTAATTAAGATGATGTACTCTCCAGTTTCTCTTATCTTTCTTAGCTCTTTTTTGCCACTCAATCAAAGTAGGTCTTGGAATCAAAAACCTATCAACTAGTTTCTTGTATGAAAAACGCATAGTTATGTACTCCCGTTGTTTTTGCTAGTTTTCTTATGCTTTTTTACTTTTTTACTCTTTTTATTTTTTGCTTTTGCTAGTTTCCTCATATCTTCAGTTGTGTCATCTTCATCCATTATCTCAAGACCTAAAAGTGTTTCAATACAATCCTCAAGAGTAACAATTCCTTCGGTCTGACCATAACTATCAGTTACTAAAAACATGTGCTCTTTTCTCTTTATAAACATATCGAGCGTATATGAGACTGGTATATTTTCGTTGATTGAGAAAATAGGAAACATCAAATCCTCAACGCTTGCTGTCTTATCTTCAAGTGCAAGTTTAAAAATTTTCTTACTAAATACAATGCCAATTATATTATCAATAGTTCCTTCATAGACAGGAATTCTTGAAAATTTCATAATGCCTTCAGTTTTCAAGATATCTGATATTTTTGCACTTTTTTCAAGAGCAAAAACAACACTTCTTGGAGTCAATATATCTTTGACCTTTATTTTACTAAGACTTAAAACATTCTCTATAAAATCAGACTCTTTCTCATCTATATACCCACCATCTTCGACTAAAAGAGCCATCTCTAGTAGCTCTTCTCTTGTAATAGAAGATGACAAGCCTTTTCTAGATATCAACTTCGTAATAAAAAGTGAAACAACAATAAGAGGATAAGTTATAAATATAAAAGTTCTTATTATATATGCACTTATCGGGGCTAGCTCTTTATAGTATTGTGCACCTATAGTCTTAGGTATAATCTCTGAGAGGAACAATATCAAAAGTGTTAGCACAACAGATATGTGAAAGACATACTCAAAACCAAATATTCTTGTCGCTTCTGCACCAATCCCAGCAGCACCCAAAGTATGGGCAATTGTGTTTAGTATGAGAATTGCAGCTATTGATTTTCTGATATTTGTTTTTAGTTTTTCAAGTAAAAGTCCAACTTTTTCATTATTCTTTTTTATGACATTTATGTTTGACATATTCAAGGACAATATTACGGACTCAACAATAGAGCAAAGAAAAGAGATTCCAATGGCAATAACTAAATATATAAAAAGCAGTGTCATATAGCTTGACCTATCTTCTGTTTTTTTCTGTTTTTACGCGGCAACTCTTTAGATACAATCAAAGAACACCGCTGTTTCGACGATGAATCAGACATGGTATTTATTTAGAAACTCCCTATTTTTTGTAATCAGACCTCTTTCTTGAAGGTCACTTATGATTTTTGGATCACAATCAGTATCTTTAGGCCACTCTCTAGCGTACCCATCCAAAGCTGATTTGTTGGTAGCATCTATCCCTATATAACCTTTTTCCAGATATATATCACGAATTGCATCTATATTGTTCACAACTCTCCAAACAAGCATATATACATTTTCTAAGTCATTAGAATCACTATCTATAAATACAAGCAATTTCATGTGCTCACAAAGCGGTTTAAGTGCTTCATAAAGCTCTTTAGTTGCCCTATACTTATCAACTGCTAAAACAACAACTGGTGTTTTAGTATGAGTTTTATACTGCTTGATAGATTTAACTTCACTAACCAATGTAGTTATTTTAGCATAAAGTTTCTCATCACTCAATATATTTTTATCACAAAACTCAACTTCTTCTGCTGTACAATCAACCCCTAGCTTACCACCATAACAAGCATTTGGACTTGCATGGTCGAGTGCGTCGCATACTCCTTCGCTTATGAGTATATTTTCAATGCATATTCGATTAAGGATATATTCGCTCAATTCATCATAGTTATGAAGTTCAGGTGCATGTTCTCCAACAAAAAAAGCATGTTTTACAAAGCTCATCTGCCCTACTCCCCAAAATGCATGCATAAACTGCTTTGCATGAGCTGGATACATACTCTTCATTTTAGCTAAAATCAGATTATGAAATACCCCATTTTCTGGCATATTATAGTCGATCAAATCAGGGGCAGTCGTTTTAAGAAGTGGCAAGAAAACTCTCTCAGTAGCCCAAGCCATATACTTGTCCTCCAAGGGAGGCTTTCCAACAACCGTCGCTTGATATACTGGCTTTTCTTTAGTTGTTATACAAGTCACATCCATTACAGGATACTCCTCTTTGAGTGTATAATAACCCGTATGATCACCAAAAGGACCCTCGATCTCCATTTTGCTAGGATCCACAAAACCCTCTATAACTATATCAACATCTTGGGGGATATATATATCGTTACTCAAAGACTTAACAAGCATAGCATTTTTCTCTCGAATAAGCCCATAAAG
Source organism: uncultured Sulfurospirillum sp. (assembly GCA_964407605.1). Taxonomy (GTDB): domain Bacteria; phylum Campylobacterota; class Campylobacteria; order Campylobacterales; family Sulfurospirillaceae; genus Sulfurospirillum_A. The sequence goes on from CAYOWG010000033.1 coordinate 3,313, forward strand.
CAGAAGCTCAAACACTCCAATTGGCATAGGAGCCTGTCCACACCAGATATAAAGAGGGTCGCCACCGATAGCAACAGTTACTGGCATCTTTTTTCCAGCCTCTTTGTATTCATGGAAAAAATGAGCCCCATCTTTATGTATCTGCCAATGCATACCGAGTCTCTTGTTGTCATAAACTTGCAATCTATACATGCCTACATTGTGCTTTGTTCCGTCTAGGCTTTGAGTATAGACATGACCCATAGTTATAAAAGGTCCACCATCATCACTCCAAGTTGTTAGTATCGGAAATTCATATAAGTCTACATCTTCTTTAACAACAGCTTGACAAGCACCCTTGGAAGTTAGCCTTTTAGGAAATATATTTTTCAAAGAAAAAAGCTTTCCAAGCATGCCAACTTTATCCATAAAACCCTCTGGCGGCTTCATGTGCAACAGACCCTCAATCTCATCTGCAATCTTATCAGGATGCTTCTTAAAGATAAGCTCAGTCGCCTCGTATGAGCCAAAAACATTCATCAAGACTGGCATATCAAACTTTTTATCTAACCTTTTTGATACTGGATTTGTAAATAAAAGAGCCTTAGAGTCCTCTTTTTTTATCTCTATATAGGCTATATGGGGAATCTCAAGGTCTATATCAAGCTCATCTTCTATAACTCTTAAAAGATTTTTCTCTTTTAGCTCTTCTATTATCTGTTTCATATTTTCCTCACTAATATATTTTCAACTAAAGCTACACAATAGCTCTAAATTCTATTGTCTCATTTGTATATAAAGGCTTGATAATCTCAGCACCATTACTAGCTGGAACTATATATTGCTCATCAATTTCTTTTATATAATTCTTTTTTTAACCTAGACATACAATTATTGTATCAGATTTATCTTTTATTGTAAAACTGATTATTACACAGCAAATATTAAAATAGTTTTCTAAAAAACCTCCGTCATAGCTATATGTTCTGCTTTTTTTAGTAGCTCTTTTGCCCCTCGCTCTATAAAGAGTTTTGCTAGCTCCTCGCCCTTGGTTTTGTACTCATCTTTTCTACATGTAAGCTTCTCATATATAATCTCTTCTCCATCAGGAAGCCCTACAAGAGCCTGTACATGTACACTCTCTCCATCTAGTTTAGCATTTATCCCGATAGGAACTTGACAACCTCCCTTAAGAACGCGAACAAACTCTCGCTCAATTGTAGTCTCAACCGTCGCACTCTCATCTCTCAAAACCTTGATAATTTTCTCAATCTCAGGCGTATCAACTATCTCGATTCCAAGTGCTGCTTGACCCATAGCAGGTATCATAAGCTCTTCGCTGATAGGGGTAAAATACTCCACTTCTTCTTGAAGCCCAAGCCTTTTTATGCCAGAGCTTGCTAAGATGATAGCGTCGTATTGTCCCTCTTTTAGTTTTCTTATGCGTGTATTTACATTGCCACGAAGATTTTTTATAGTTAAATCTGGTCTGATTCTTAGTATCTGCATTCTTCTTCTTAGGCTTGTTGTTCCTATGACTGCTTTTTGAGGAAGCTCGTCTATAGAAGCATACTTTTGTGAAAGAAGTGCATCTCTTGGGTCATGGCGTTTTGTTATGATAGCAAGCTTCAAACCCTTAGGAAACTCTATAGGCACATCTTTTAGGCTATGAACTGCTATATGCGACTCACCTGCAAGCATTGAGTTCTCAAGCTCTTTTGTAAACAGCCCTTTTCCACCAATCTTTGCTAGTGGAGTATCCAAAATCTGGTCGCCCCTAGAAGTCATAGAGTTTATAAGAACTTCCAAGTCTGGATATGCCTCTTCTAAACAATCTCTTATATGCTCTGCTTGCCACATGGCTAGCTTACTCTCTCTTGTCGCTATTATAAGTTTTTTCACTTTATTGCCTTAATTTTTAGTAGAGTTATCGATAACTTCAACATCAATAACTTCAATATTCTTTTTGCTTTCTTGCGGTATATCTTCTATGTCTATATTGTCCTTTACATGTAGAATCTTCTTGGCAAAAAGTGTTGCAAAAAAACCAAACTGTAAAAATATACCAATTATATCACTAAAAAAACCAGGAATTATAAGAAATATAGCTCCAAGAAGTGCAAATGCATTGAGTTTTTGAAACTCTTGTATTGAAATAGTTCTGCTTTTTAAAGCTTGCATACTTTGAGCCATAGTTCCATGAAAACTACTCAAAAGCATAAAGCCTGTTATCGCAGTAAATACAATAATCAAAAATGTAAAAATAGCTCCAATTTGTGAAGATATATTGACACTTATAATGACTTCTAAAAAAAGATATAATAAAAAGTACTTTAACATAATAGCTCCCTTATCTTACTCTCCACTTCATCTACATGTAGAGATGTTTTTTCTAGTGTTCTTCTATCCACCAACTCAACTTTGCCCTCTTTCAGCCCTTTCCCCACTATAAGAGCATAAGGAAAACCTATAAGCTCAAAATCTTTTATCTTAGGACCGAACCTATCTTTTCTATCATCAAGCAAAACACTATAACCATCTTGCTTTAGCGAGTTGTATATGCTCTCTCCAAACTCAAGTTCATCGCTATTTTTTATGTTTGAAACTATAATATCCAAATCAAATGGAGTAGTTTGTCTATTCCAAATACACCCCTTTTCGTCATGACTAGCCTCAACCATAACAGCGACTAGCCTACTAATGCCAATGCCATAACAACCCATATAAAATGGCTTTGCTTTTCCATTTTCATCTAAGAATGTTGCTTCCATCGCTTTTGCATACTTTTGACCCAACTGAAATATATGTCCGACCTCGATACCTTTAGTAACATCGAGCTCACTCCCACAATAAAAGCAGCGATCACCCGCACTCACTTTAATCAAATCTGCATATCTACTATCCTTAAAGCCAAACATACCAACACCAATGTTATGATATTCATGCTCATTTGCTCCACAAATCAAGTTTTTCTCTTCTCTTAGTTCACTATCAATAAAAAAGTTCATTTCACTAGGAAGACCAATAGGTCCACAAGACCCTGCAATCAATCCTGCACTTTTTATATCTTCTTTGCTAGCATCAACTAGCTCTAAAGCCCCACAAGCATTTTGTGCCTTAGTCTCCTGAAGAGAAGCATCACCACGAACAAAGAAAAGTACAACTTCTTCTCTATCTTCATATATAGCTTTTTTCATAACTGCTTTTATGGTATAAAACTCATCTATCTTAAAAAACTCCGCTACATCAGATATAGTAGCACAATCTGGCGTATGAAATTTTGCCATATTTGCCTCTGGTGCTTCCTTGGTAGTTGTTTTTTTAGCTCTAACTGCCGCCTCGATATTGGCTGCATAGTCACAACTCTTGCATACTATGATATCATCTTCTCCGTTATCTGCTAAAACCATAAACTCTCTACTGCCACTTCCACCAATAGCCCCGCTATCAGCCTCAACAACACGATAATCAAGTCCAAGTCTAGTAAAGATTCTTCTATATGTTGCTTCCATATTGTCAAACTCTTTTTTCATACACTCTTCATCTTTGTGAAAACTATAACCATCTTTCATAGTAAATTCACGGCACCTAAGAAGTCCATAACGAGGTCGCCCCTCATCTCTAAACTTGGTCGTTATCTGATAAAGATGCAAAGGAAGTTGCTTGTAGCTCGCAACCTTGCCCCTTACTATATCAACCACAACTTCTTCGTGAGTCGGCCCTAAAACAAAGTCGTTGTTTTTTCTATCTTTCAATCTTAAAAGCTCTTTTCCAAAAACACTATATCTGCCACTTTGCTTCCAAAGTTCAGCTGGAGCTACAACACCCATCTGAATCTCACAAGCCCCTGCTCTATCCATCTCCTCTTTGACTATGTTTTTTATCTTGTCAAATACAATCTTTCCTAGAGGCAAAAAGTTATAAAGTCCACTTCCGTACTGGGAAACAAATCCTGCTCTTACTAAAAACTTGTGGCTCGGTAAAACTGCATCTTTTGGTGCTTCTTTTGTTGTTGGGGCAAATAGCTGGGTAAATCTCATTTTTTTTCTCCGTTATCATCTGTGTTTATATGGTATTCGCATTTGTATTGATTTAATTGTTTTATATTCTTCTCATCCATCTCAAATATCTCTCGGATTGACTGGACTATAGTATCTGCTTCTGGTTTTTCTGCTAGTTTTTTAAGCTTCATCGTTGGCTTATGCAAAAATGAGTTAAAAGCACAGTGCAGTACCTTTTGAACTGTCTCTTCATACTCAGCAGGAATGTATCCTTTTTTGACAGAGCGTTTTATCTCTCTCAAAGAGCACTCTTTTGCTTTTTCTCTCAAATCTTTTATGACTGGGTCAATACTAAGAGTCTGCAACCACTTGAAAAAATCCATAGTAGAACGACCAACTATAGAAAATGCCACCTTTGCCTGCTCTTCTCTTAAGGCTAGATTTTTTGCTACTATATCTTCAAGGTCATCAACGGCATAAACATAAACGCCAGCCATATCACACTCTATATCTCTAGGAACTGCTATATCAAACCAGTATCGCTCAAAATCTCTAGTCTCAACCATATCTTCAGTTATAACCGTATGAGGAGCTCCTGTTGCTGAAAAAAGTAAAGAGTGCGTGTTTAAAAGCTCTTTGAGGTCTGAAAAAGATCGTGCAGTTGCTCGCTCACCTAACATTTGGGCTAACTCCTCAGCTTTCTCTAAGTGCCTACTTATCACAATCACTTTTGCACCAGCTGTTATGAGATGCCTTCCAGCCAAGGCACTCATCTCACCTGCACCAACGAGGATGGCTATCTTATCTTCAATGCTTCCAAGTATATCCTTAGCCTTACTAACTGCCACGCTCGAAACAGAGATAGGATTTTTTGATATATCAGTACTTGCCCTCACGGACGCAGCACACTTAAATGCATGATGAAAAGCCCGACTAAGTTTTTGTGAACAAAATCCCTCATCTACTGAAAACTTAAAGGCATCTTTGAGCTGTCCTACTATCTGCGTTTCTCCAACAACAAGGCTATCAAGCGATGCTACAACAGAAAAAAGATGATGAATTGCTCCATTGTCTTCATATATATCTGCTCTATTGCCAAGCTCACTCTTATCTACACCAGAGACTCTTGAGAGTTCGCTCAATATATGGTCTATCGCTTTATCACAATCATCCGCATTTATAACTATCTCTACTCTATTACATGTAGAGAGGATTACAGACTCATTTATCTCTTCACGCTCTTTGAGTCTGTTTAAAAAGTTTCTTTTTTTATCTTCATTTGAAAAAGAGAGTTTTTCTCTAACTCTGATGTCAGTATTTTTATGAGTAAAGCTTACTATAAGATAATGCATTAAAAATCTCTCACAATCATATCTGTTATGATTTTCTCTAAAGCTGGTAGATTTTCATCTTTGATAGACTCTAGCGCAACTGCACCAAGCTCTTTTGCGTACTTTATAGCCTTTTTGACTGCCTTTGTCTCTTCAAGTTTAGCTTTGATCCAACTACTCTCTTCTTTGCTTAAATCTTTTGCAAAACATGATTTAAGTTGTTTTTTATCACTACAGCTCAACATATCATACATGTATAGATATGGCAGAGTTGTTTTACCTTCTCTAAAGTCGTTAAGTGCTGGCTTTCCTAAAACTTCACTAGAGCTTACGATGTCAAGCACATCATCTATAATCTGAAAAGCTAAACCTAGATTTTTACCATATAAGGTGTACTTGGCTGTATCCCTACTAGACAAAAAAGCTGCACTAAAAGCAGAAGCTTCTATCAGCGAAGCTGTTTTTTTATAAATCATATCAAAATATATATCTTTATCAGGGTTAAACTCTTTAGCTAGCTCGACATCTAAAAGCTCTCCAACAGAGAGTTTCGTAACAGAATCGGCAACTGACCTAGCAACTTCACATGGTAAGTATGTGAGTTTTGTAAAGCCTTTTGAGTAGAGTATGTCGCCAAGCATGATGGCTGTTATATCCCCAAAGAGGTGATTTATAGAAGCTGCACCTCTTCTAGTGTCAGCCTCGTCTATGACATCATCATGAAGAAGACTAGCAGCATGGATAAGCTCAACAATGCTAGCTAACTCCACTGCCTCTTTTGTCTCTCCTGCAATCTTTAAAATCAACTTTGCTCTAAGTCTTTTGCCCTTAGGAACTCTGTCATATAGCTCCAAACTCCTAGAATATCCAATAGACTCTATATGTTCTCTCATTAACTGTTCGACTTGTTCTAGCAATTTACTCCGCCTTTACGCATTAAAACTCCACCAAAATTCTTTTTTTATCATCTTTTATAAATATATCAAAATCAACTATCTTTTCGCCTTGATTTATGTCACTTAGTACCAAAAAAAGATAACTTCTCTCGCCCATCTTATCACTTCCGTGAGGCAAAAGATATATCTTAACTCTATCCAAAGACCTCTTTTTGTACAAGATATGCTGATATGGATGACCTTTGTGATTTAACAAAACTGTTACTCTGTCGCCAACGATGCTTGTCCATCTAAAAAAAAGGCTACTCTTGTCCTCACCTTTTGATACGGCTGTACTTATGCTAACATGAGCAATCTCATCTTTTTTTAGGCTATATGTATATTCGTGTGTCCAGTTGGACTTTTTTGCAGCTTCTAAAAAGCTGATTAGTAAAAAAAGGGAGATTAAAAATTTACTCATTTTGAGTTAAGATGTCTCCTGTAGTTGATATAAAAAAATCTGTCTTAGCTAGATGTATATCATCTTGTTTTTCAACTCGTAAAGTGCTTATCTCAGCTTCAAGATTGAGACCTTTCTTAAGTGCAAGTTTCTCTAAAATAATCTCCATCGCAACATGACGCTCAATATGTTTTTCTAAAGTATCTTCTACTAGGTTTTTATTGGCATTGAAAAGAATATCAAAAAACTTAGATCTTGGGCTTCCTGCAAAAAAATCATCTTCATTTTCGTATAGCATACTTTTACCTTAATTATAAAGGTAAGATTATAGCACATAGTTTAAAATCAAAGCTTAGAGTGAGTAGTTTTTTCTTGATATACTCATAAATTATTACATGTAGAGCTAAAATATTGCTTTTTTATCAAATTTAACTTAAAATAAAACTATTCTGAGCTGCTTCAAGGATTGTCTAATGAAAACTATTGACTGTAAAGATATGGCTGTTTCAAAGCCTGTCATACTTACTAAGAGCATACTTGAGGAGTTGCCAAAAAATTCTGCAGTTACCATCATAACAAACTGCGATATGGCAGAAGATAACATACTTAGATATGCTCAAAACAAAGGTTGCTTCGTTAAAA
>CAYOWG010000034.1:0-10379 GCA_964407605.1 uncultured Sulfurospirillum sp.
AAAAAAAGCTAGTTCATGAATATTCCTTTTCTATAATACTACTTATAAATTTTGCATTTTGTAAAAAAAAGAAGTGCTCACCCTCAAGCGGATAAAAATTACTATCACTTATAATTTTTGATATCTCAATACCGCTACTTAAAGGAGTAGCATTATCATCTTTTCCCCAAAAAATAAGAGTTTTTGATCTTACTTTTTTAAAGATGTCACTAAAGTCCTCATCGACAACATTTTTTAAAGTCTCATACATCACTTGGCTCATACCACTAACATCATCACTAGCAAAAAACCGATACATATTTTTTGGTACAATATTCTTGAAAATCTTAAAAAATCTTATCTTTAATTTGACCTTACAAGACTTTTCCACCAAGATTCCAGCACTACTAAGTAGCACTAAACCCTTTGGATTGAGGATTGCTCCTATCTTGCCGCCAAACGAGTGTCCAACCGCAGTAAAACTCTCTACATGTAGAGAGTTTAAAAAAATCTTTACTATGTTTGCATAATCATCTGTTTTTATGGGCTTAGTGATTGAAGAGCCACCAAAACCAGGAAGATCTAAAAAAATCAAGCAAAAATCTTCTAAGTTTCTAGCAAAAGCTTGTTTCATTATCTCTTTATTGCTTCCCCAGCCATGAAAAAAAACAAGTGTTTTGTTTTTGTTTTTATTTAAAATCTCATAGCTTATTGAGTAAGATTGAGAATCATACACCAGCTCCCTAAGAGCCATTTGGTCTTGTCTTTTTATATATTTTTTCTAAAATCTTTACAGCTTCACTCATGCGTTCATACTCTTCGATAGGAATCATCACAGCTTCAAAACGGTTGTTTTTCACTATAACAATCTTATCTTTTTCTCCACTAGTTAAGCTTTTTAGCTCAGAGCTAAAGTTGCGAACAATCTCAGTGGCACTTATAATCTCTTCTTGAGTAAAACTTGTCACTATTTGTCTTTTGCTGCTTGTATTGTGTTAATGTATTTGTATTGGCTTGGGACATTTGTTGGCAGAGGCAAAAAGTTTGTCAAGTCAGATATAATCTTATCAAAATCATCAAAAAGATAGTTAGCCATACTCCCAGGCACTGGATTTATCTCGTTGAGATAGACCTCATCATCTAAAACAAAAAAATCACATCTAATAAGTGAGCCACAAAAAAGAGGTTCATATAGCTTTTTAAATGTAGCTTTTAGTTTCTCAACCATCTCGCTATCCAAATCTGCCTCATTGACTTTTTTTGTCCTAGAAAAGTCCAAGTATTTTTTCTCAAAATCTAAAAACTCTTCTTTTTTTGGCTCTTCGACTATAGAAAAACAGTAATCACTCGTCTTGCAACCAGCCAAGTTGTACTCTTTTATACCATCTACAAAAGGCTCTATTAAAACCTCGCTATCAAACTCAAAAGCAACATCAAGTGCATATTCAAGCTCAACCTCACTCTTAACGATACTTATGCCTATAGAACTTCCAAGCCTAGTTGGTTTTATGATCACGGGATACTTCAGCTCAATCTCACGAGAACTTCTCTTGCTCAATGTTTGATAATCCAAAGTTTTAACTCCAAGCTCTTTTGCATACATCTTTGTAAAAAGCTTATTATAACTCATACTGCTAGCCTCAACCCTTGGTCCTATAAAAGGTATCTCATAAAATTCTAAAAGCGATGCAAGCTTGCCATCTTCTCCATCAGCACCATGAACAAGGTTCAAAGCCACATCAAACTCTACTCTCTTCTCACTCATAAAACTTTTATAAAAAAATCCACCCTTTTTTAGCAAAAGCTTCTTGTCTTTTTTATATGCACCACTACTAAATCTTTTAGAGTTTATCTCTTGCGTAGGAATCAGATAAAAATCCCTATCATAATCACAAAAAAGATACAGCAACTCTGCTTTTAAAACTTTCTTCATAGCAATCGCACTTACGATACTTATCTCATGCTCAAAACTCTTTGCACCAAAAATAATAGCAATTTTCATATAATTTATCCCAATTTCTTTAGTGCTTCTTTTATCAAAGAGCTTGTATCTTCTGAGCTACATGTCAAGAGTACTTTTTTAATTCTATCTTTTTTAAATCCCAAACTCTCTAGCGCTAAGAGTGCATCACTTGTAGTGCTATTTGTATTAAAATCATCGCAAACAAGCTCAAAGTCGCTCAACTCTACTAAAATTCTTTTTGCACTCTTAGGTCCAATACCAGGAACTCTTTTAAAAGCTTCGATAGAGTTTGAAGCAAGTGCAGATTTAAACTCTGATGAATTCATAGTAGAGCAAACTGCTAGTGCTGTTGAGGGGCCTATTCCATTTACCTTGATTAGAGTATCAAAAACTCTTTTCTCGTCTTCTCTTACAAATCCGTATAGGTTGTCTGCATCTTCTCTTATGATTTGGGTAACATGCAAGTTTGTTTCGCCCAAATCCAGCTCGCTTGAACAAAAAAGTGAAACATTTAGCTTGTAAGTAAAACCAGAGTCTGTCTTTACATGTAGAAATGTTGGCTCTTTTTTTACTATTTTTCCTGATATTGCTACTATCACTACTTTTCGTACTCCATTGATTTTTTTATCTCATAGTCGCCTTCATTTTTTTGTATCAATGTCATGACTCTTATGATTTCGTTCTCTTTTGTATTGTAAATCTTTTCCACAGAAGGCGATATCAATCTAAATTTAATCTCATTATATTCTTTCCAAGCAGAATGATTTATAATTTTTGCTGAAAATACTTTATTTTGAATTCGCTCTAAATCTTCTACCATATTTTTTAGTTTTATTTTATCGTCTTTATATTTTTTCAACAAATCATTATAATCTTTAACTAAGACTTGAAACTCATTTATCTTTCCCAATAAAGCAGGTGGAGGATTTTTACCCTCACTTTTTAACTCTAGTATCTTTTTTTGTACCATCTTCACTATTGACTTTGTTTTTTCAATTGTTTTTTTCTTTTCATCAAGTATTTTAGCAGTCTGTTTTAGATTTCTTGATAACTTGCTTTTGTCCTTATTTATTTTTTCCATATTATTTGTATGCTCTTTAGTCAAACTAGGATCAATCAATAATTTATTGTTTGATCCTCTAAGATTCTTTATCTCTATTGTATCAGAAGCCGTGATGCTGACATTTGATGATAACTCATCTATTACAATATTTTTGCCAATAATCTCCCCTCCTATAGCTTGCTTAACATGCACAATATTTCCAATTATTTTACCGCCTTCAAGCCTATCTATTTCTACCTCATCTGCAGTAACCAATCCTCTATGTATAGCTATTTGTGCACTCTTTGACTCTATGATTGAAGTCTGATGAGTTTGTCCACCAACATGTAATTTTTCTGTTTTAATTTTTGCTCCGCTAGCAACATTTCCACCTATATTGAGCTCATATGTTTGAACATTTATACCAGGTCCTATAGCATCTTTAAACACATCGCTTTGCGTGATATTTATCTTTACTTCAGCACTCATATCGGTCTCAATAGAGCCTGTTGTCTTAAAGCTAACCTCATCAACTTCCATATTTTCTTGTATATCATAAACTCCTGAACTCTTATGCGTTACATATCCATTGCGATTTGCAATATACTTGATTCGCTCCTCATCTTCTTTTTTAATAATATTTTCTGTATGTTTTACAACTGTCTCGTTTTCAATTTTTGGCTCACTTACAGCTATATACTTTCCTCTGCAATCTCGACCAGCAGTTCCTTTTTGTGGCTTTATATATTCCATGATACAATCGCCCTTTGGTACTGCCAAAATAAACCCTCTTTTTGAGTAGTCTATCCTGCCTTGATCATCTTTATTTTGACTCTTCTTTTTATAATGATATATAAAACTATCATCTATTGGTTTTTTACTAGCTATTCCTTCACAAACAACAAACGTACTCTCTTTAGTTATAGTTCCATTGACCCTTATGTCTGAGATGATATCTTTGACGCCTTTTATCATCAAATCATCATTAATCCTCACAAGTATGCCTGCTTTTATTTTTTTTCTTTCTATCTTCTCTATCGTCTGACTCTCTATCTTGGAGAAATACTGAATAGCACTATTTTTTCTTACATTTATGATTATTTTTGTTAATTCCTTGTTGCCTGCAATCGTCATAGGTGGTAGTGGATTAATCTTCAGTCCATCAATCTTTTTAAATATATCAATCTTGTATGTCTGTTTTATCTTCAGCTCTGGATTTAAAAGAAAATCACTATCTCTAAAGTGTTTGATTTTCTCTTCATCGGCCTCTACCCACTCTTTGTCCTTACTTGTCTTATATAGCGTTCTGACTTTTAGCACTTTAAAGCCTAGTTGAGACAAGGATAGACTGTTTGCCGAAGCAATTCTCTTTACTTCTTGTGATACATTCTCGCACTCAATTATAAAAGATTCAAATTCTGGGTTCTTGCTGTTTTTATCTGTTTTTTTTTCAGAAACAGAGCCCATAATTTTATCAAATAAGCCCATAAAGTATCACCTCTTCTTATTTATTGTCATTATTATACTACAAAAATATTAATTAACCCAAAAAACAGTCTAAAAAAGCTATGATTATCTATGATTTTTAAAAATTTCTTTACTAACAGTATCGGCATACTAGTCTCTCGTGTATTTGGTTTTATCAGAGACCTACTAACAGCTTCAGTACTTGGAGCTAACATATATAGTGATATATTTTTTGTTGCCTTTAAACTTCCAAATCTTTTTAGGCGTATATTTGCCGAGGGTGCTTTTGCTCAGAGTTTTATCCCTGCATTTATAAACTCAAAAAACAAATCAATCTTTAGCTATAAAATCTTTGTCAAATTTGTCACTTTTCTTATCTTTTTCTCATTTATCGTTACAGTTTTTAGCGGTTTTTTTGCAAAGCTTATAGCTCTTGGTTTTGATGATGAAACTCTAGCCATCGCCTCCCCTCTTGTGGCTATCAACTTTTACTATCTGCCACTCATCTTTGTAGTTACTTTTTTAGGCTCGCTTCTACAATACAAAAACCACTTTGCAACCACAGCCTTCTCGACAGCTCTACTAAATATCGCTTTGATTGTATCACTGCTACTCACCAAAGATATGGATAAGATAGATATAGTATATGCGATGAGCTATGCCGTCATAGTTGGTGGCATGCTACAGCTCATCACACACATCATAGCTATAAAAAACAAAAATCTAGCAAAGCTCTTTAGATTTGGTTTTACTAACAGAGAAAAAAAGAAGACCGCAAGTGAAGAAAAAAGCTTTTTTCGCTCTTTTTCTCACGCCATTCTAGGAAACTCAACTCCTCAGATATCTGCTTTTTTAGATATTTGGATAGCTAGTTTTTTAGTCACGGGAAGCATAAGCTATCTCTACTATGCAAACCGTATTTTTCAACTTCCACTTGCACTTTTCGCCATCGCTCTAAGTGTTGCGGTGTTTCCAAAAATCGCCCGTTTGATTAAAAATAGCGAAACCAAACAAGCTCTAGTTTTCTTCAAAAATGGTTTTTGGTTTTTACTGTTTTTGCTTACACTCTCTGCTATTGGGGGAATTATACTAAGTCAAGAGATAGTAAAACTACTCTTTGAAAGAGGTGCATTTACTAGTGAAGACACTCTAAAAAGTGCAGAAGTTTTACAGATGTATCTAGTGGGTCTTGTTCCTTTTGGACTAGCAAAACTATTTTCACTCTGGCTCTATGCCACCCTAAGACAAAAAGAGGCTGTAAAAATCGCACTCTTTGGACTTGGAGCAAACCTTCTTATGTACACGCTCTTAGTTGAGCCTTTAGGCGTCAAGGGATTAGCTCTTGCAAGCTCTATTGCAGGGATAGTTCTTTTAGCTTTTACTATTCGTTCATTTGGTTTCAAAGAGTTTTTAGATACAATACGCGATAAAAAATTGGCTATATTAATTGGGGTTATACTCGCATATATACCCATACTACTATGGATAAAGGAAGCAATTAGTGTATATTTATGATTCTGCTCAAAGAAAAAAAGTACCGTTTGTGCCTATAAAAGAGAAGCAAGTAAAGATTTATGTCTGCGGCCCCACGGTCTATGACGATGCTCACTTAGGACATGCAAGAAGTGCTTTAGCATTTGATTTACTTCGTCGTACTTTTATAGAGCTTGGCTATAAAGTTGTATTTGTAAAAAACTTTACTGATATCGATGATAAAATCATCAAAAAGATGAGCCAAACTGGGCAAACGCTTGAAGAGATAACAGAGTTTTACATAAAGAGATACAAAGACGAGATGAGCCTGCTTGGGATTTGCGCTGCTGATATCGAGCCAAAAGCGACTGATAGTATAGATGAGATTGTAGCTTTCATAAAGTCGTTGCTAAGTGAAGATATAGCCTATAAAACAAGCGATAGTATCTACTTTGACACATCAAAAGATGATAGATATCTCTCTCTTTCAAACATGAAGATGGACAATACAAGAGCAAGAGTTGAGCAAAACAGAGAAAAAAGAAACCAAAAAGATTTTGCACTCTGGAAGTTTTCAAAAGAAGCAGAGCCAAGCTATAAAGCAAGCTTTGGAGATGGACGACCTGGCTGGCATATAGAGTGTTCAGCCATGATAGAAAAACATATGGCTTATCAGGGTGATTTCCAGATAGACATCCACGCAGGAGGAGCTGACTTACTCTTTCCGCATCACGAAAACGAAGCCTGCCAAACAAGATGTAAAAGTGGACAAGAACTAGCAAAATACTGGATGCACAACGGCTTCGTAACCATCAACAACGAAAAGATGAGCAAATCCCTAGGCAATAGTTTTTTCCTAAAAGATGCACTAAAAAAGTATGATGGCGAAGTTCTTAGATTTTATCTTCTAGGCTCTCACTATAGAGCGAACTTTAACTTCTCGTCATCAGATTTACTCGCAAGCAAAAAACGTTTAGACAAGCTGTATCGCCTTAAAAAGAGAGTTTTTGAGGGCAAAAAAAGCTCTACATGTAAAGAGTTTAAAAAAACAGTCTTAGCAGCTCTTAGTGAGGACTTAAATATATCAAAAGCACTCTCTTTACTTGATGAGATGGTTGTAGAGGCAAATGAAAAACTTGATATAAACCCAAAAGACAAAATAACCAAGTTTGAAACCAATGCGAACTTAAAGTGGATTGAGAGCATACTTGGCATCGGCTACAAAAATCCTTACACATACTTCCAGATTGGAGTTACTCAAAAAGAAAAACAAGAGATAAACAACCTTATAAGTCAAAGAGCAGAAGCTAAAAAAGAAAAAGACTTTAAGAAGGCTGACGAGATAAGAGATATCCTTACATGTAGAGGTGTTAAGCTGATGGATACAACTTACGGAACTCAGTGGGAACTAAACTAAGCTAGTTGCAAGTTGCTATAATATACTATACCCCCTATGCTATATTAATCATAAGGGGAATAGATGGAGCTTTTTTACAAATTTTTTGAGAATTTTTGGCATTTCTCAACACTAATATCATTTTTTATTATTTTTGGACTTATTGTTGCTGGTGTTTTAAAGCAGATAATACCAGATGGTTTTATACAAAAACATATGGGTAAAAACTCCTCTAACTCCATCTTTAAATCCGCCCTTATAGGTATCCCTCTTCCGCTTTGTTCATGTAGTGTGATACCTTTTGCCTCATCTTTAAAAAAAAGTGGTGCTAGCAAGAGTGCATTGCAGACATTTTTAATCTCTACACCGATTACTGGAGTTGATTCAATCATGGCAACTTTTGGAGCATTTGGCTGGTTTTTTACTATATATAGAGTTATCGCATCGGTATTTATATCTATATTGGCAGGCTTTTTATCTATGATTTTTATAAAAGAGGACTCTAAGGCATCAAACATGAACTGGAGCACAACCAAACCAACTATACTCAAAAACTCACAGCCAATAGATAAAAATACCTCTTTTTTAAATAGAGTATTTGAGCATGCTTTCAATCAACTCTTTTCTAGTATTGCTAAACCTCTTCTTATAGGTATTCTTTTAGGCTCAATTCTTTCATCGCTTATACCTGCTGATATGACAGCACTTCTATCTGACAATCTAATAGTGAGCTATATCTTTGTGCTTCTTATGTCGATGCCACTATATGTCTGTGCCATCACCTCTATACCCATAGGAATTACACTAATCTTAACAGGTTTCTCGCCAGGAGCTGCATTTGTGTTTTTAACAGCAGGGCCAGCTACTAGTATCGTAAGTATCACTGTTGTGGGCAAAATACTTGGCAAAAAGTCTCTAATAATCTATCTTGGTTCTATCATTTTTGGCACGATGCTCTTTGCTTATATCATGGATACTGCTTTCATAGACCTTTTAGCTGATGTTCAAAAAAGTGTTCATCACAAAGATGATGCTAGCTTGCTTGAGATAGCCTCAACAGTTGCCATGTTTTTTCTGTTTTATAAATATATCTTTGCTTCTAAAGCAAAACAGAGTTGTTGTTTATGATATAATTCCCTAAAAAAAAGGTAACTCATGGCATACTGTTGTGAAACAGAGAGAAAAAAACTTATAAACAGAATAAACAGAATCTCAGGACAAATCAATAGCATAAAGACAAATATTACTAATGATACCAATGATTTTGAAAAAGACCCCTATGAGATTGTAAGGCAATTAACAGCAGTAAAAGGGGCACTAAATGGTATGATAAGCTCTTATGTTGAGCATTTTGCTAAAGGACACCTCATAGAAAAGATAAAAACAGGAGATAGTGCAGAAGCGGAAGCACAGGTCGATAATCTGCTTGAAATCATAAAAGTATTTGGTAAATAGATAATAGATGGAAGGTCTAAAGCTAGTACTAAAACGATTTTATCCCTACTTTAAAGACTATATACCTTACTTTATCATAGCAATCGTTGGTATGATTTTAGCTGCGAGTGGAACGGCGGCTTCGGCGTATCTAGTTAAGCCACTTTTAGATGATATCTTTGTAGCAAAAGATGCGCAGATGCTAAAGCTCATACCTCTTGCCATCATAGCTGTCTATTTTGCAAAAGAGTCTGGTAGATATATGCAGAGCTATTTTACTAGCTATATCGGACATGATATCATCAGAAGATTTAGGGATAAGATTTTAGCCAATATCCTCATCCAAGACTTATCATTTTTTCACAAGTACCGTACTGGTGAACTTATAAGTAGAAACACAAATGATGTTGAAAAAGTAAGAACTGTGGTATCGAACATGATTCCAGAGTCCCTAATGCACATCTTGACCATAATCGGACTTGTAGCGGTAGTCATATACCAAAGTCCTTCTCTTGCTTTTTACGCACTTATAGTTTTACCTTTAGCTATCATACCTCTTAGTATTTTGGCAAGAAAAATGAAGAAAATCTCACGAAAATCTCAAGAGAAGATATCTGATTTGACTTCAAAGCTAAGTGAGATTTTTAACAATGTTGAAGTTATCCAAGCAAGCAACTCACAAAAGTACGAACAAGATATATTTAAAGAAGATAACCAAAGATACTTTAAGCTTACTATGAAATCTGTCAAAGTAACCCAGCTAGTGAGTCCCATGATGGAAATACTTGGAGCAGTTGGAGTTTCAGTGGTTATCATAATTGGTGGAACGCAGGTTATAGAAGACCAGATGACTATGGGAGCATTTTTCTCATTTTTAGCTGCACTTTTTATGCTCTATACTCCAATAAAAAAACTATCAAGCCTATATAACCAGCTTCAAGAGGCGATTGCAGCGAGTGAGAGAATCTTCTTTTTGTTAGACCAAAACCCAACTATCATGGGTGGCAATAAAGAGATGCCTGAAGTTATACAAAGCGTGGAGTTTAAAGAAGTTGAGTTAAAATACGGCGATAAAAAAGTACTCAACGGCATAAACCTAAAAGCAAATAGAGGCGAATTTGTCGCACTCGTAGGTGATAGTGGTGAAGGAAAAAGCTCTCTAGTAAACATGATAATAAGATTTTATGACCCAAGTAGTGGAGAAATCCGGATAAATGGCATAAATATAAAAGAGTTTTCTCTTAAAAGTTTAAGAGAATCTATCGCTATTGTTACTCAAAGAGTCTATATATTTCACGAGAGCGTGGCTGCCAATGTGGCTTATGGACAAGTTATCGATGAAAATAAAGTCATTGAGGCTCTTAAAAAAGCAAATGCTTATGAGTTTGTTCAAGAACTCAGTGAGGGAATACACACGCAACTAGATGAATCAGGGACAAATCTCTCAGGCGGACAAAGACAACGCATAGCGATAGCAAGGGCTATATACACAGAGCCAAAAATCCTTATCATGGATGAGGCAACAAGTGCACTTGATAGCAAGAGTGAAAAGAAGATTACTCAAGCTTTGGAGAATCTTATAAAAGATAAGATTACTTTTGTTATAGCCCATAGACTTAGTACTG
>CAYOWG010000035.1:0-5895 GCA_964407605.1 uncultured Sulfurospirillum sp.
AGTGGAAAAAATCCCAGATATGAGAGATGAAAGCTATATCCTAAAAGGACTCATCAACGGCTCAACAGCACTCGCTCTAAAAGTCTTAAAAAGAGATGGACCCTCCCAAAAAGTCTGGACTACCTTTTTAAAATACTCCCCACTCATAGATGAGATAGATTCAGAGTTTTTTGCTTTATACAAAGAGGCTAGAGTGCTTTTAGAGAAGAAAAAACTAGACTTTTTTTAGCCAACTATATCTATCTTCTGCAATATTCAAAGAAAAAAGTTCTCGAAGATTTAACTCTACCATAGGAGTAAATCCTTCTTTAAAGCTAGGACTACGAAAAAAAAGATAATACTCGACAAGCCCTTTAGTCGCTCTAAGCATACCCTCGCCTCCCTCAATCATAACAAAATTATAATCATCTATCTTTTCAAGATTGTCCTCTACATGTACAGTTCTATTTGGCACGCCAAACAAAGCGATACTCTTATCAAACTCTTTAGTTTTTGAGTATATCAACACATCAGGAGCCTTCCCGTTACAAAGCCTCGCATCAAGAGTAGGTCTATCCACTCGCACAGTGTTACCTCCGATAACCAACAAATCACACTTATCTCTTAGCTTATGTGCCATCTCTCGTGAGCTTTTAGAGCTTATAACTCCTCCATCTATGACACCATTGCCACTCATTGCAAGTTTAAAAAAGACAAATCTATCTTTTTGCCACGAGGCAAATGGCTCTAGTAGCTCTTTACATGTAGGCTTATTTACAATCTCTACGAGTAAGCCTTTTTTCTTTAAAAACTCTGCTCCACCACTAGCTTTTTTGTTATTTTCTTGCGTGCCTATAAAAACCTTGTTAAATCTAAGACTTGCTATAAGCTCACTACAAGGAGGAGTTTTACCGTAATGGTTACAAGGCTCAAGCGTTACAAATATATTTTTATCTCTAAAAATTCCGTTGTGATTTGCTCTAAGATAACTATGGATTTCATCTGGTTTTTCTAGTTTTTGTATTTTCTTGTCATTTGTAAGCTCAAAATAGGCATTTTTTATGGCATTTACTTCAGCGTGAGGTGCTCCAGCTTTTTTGTGTACACCATAAGCGATAAATCTATCTTTAATTCCAGTTATAACCGCTCCAACTGGAGGATTTGGGTAAGTTAGTCCTTGATAAGCCCAAGCTTTTTCAAGTGCTAGTTCCATATAAAACTCTGGCGAGTTTACCATTTGTAGTAGGTTCTAGCTTTCTCTATATCATCTATGGCTACGCTCGTCACTTCGCCATCATACTCTGTTATTGTCAGTTTTCCATCTTTAACAGAATCAAGCTTTCCTATGATTTTATCTGTATTTATCAGCTTTACTTTTACATCCTCACCAATAGAGCCTATAAAATGCTCCATCTTTTTAAGAGGTCTTTCGATTCCTGGTGAGCTTACTTCAAGCGTATATGCTCCATTTACTGGAGGCTCTAAATCTAGTATAGGAGATAAGATTTTAGTAACTTCGGCACATTTGTCAAGATTTACTTTCTCTTTAGCACTTGTGATATAAATCCTAAAAATCTTCTGCTCATACTCACTAACAGTCTCTAGATCATAAAGCTCAACTCCACAGTCCTGGAGTATACTAACAATCGTCTCTTTACTTGTCATCTTTTGTACCTCTCTCTAGCTCTCTTGCAACTTGAGCAAACAAATCATCCATCTCGTTTTGCTTCTCAAGCTTATCATCAAATCTAAACTTAAAGTTAGGAGCTCTAAACCATCCCTCACTCTGCATGCAGTGTGTTTTTATAACTGAGTTTACTTTTTTAAGATGGTTGATGATGTATTTTTGCTCATCTTCATCAAACATCATCTTATCAAGATACACAGTTGCATCATACTTTCCACGAGTACACTCAACATCTATAACACAAAGCCCATTTAGCATCTCATCATTAAGAGTTGCAAGAGCTTCAGGAACTAACTTCTTTAGTAGGCTCTCTGTTCTTTGTAATTTTATCGATTTTTCATTATTCATTAGAGGGTAGCTTGCTCTTCAACTTCTTTAAAGCTCTCGATAAAATCGTCCTCTCTTATGTCGTTGTATCCCTCGATGCCGATACCACACTCATAACCATTTTTAACTTCATTGACATCATCTTTAAAACGCTTAAGTGAAGAGACACTACCTTCATAGACGACAACTCCACCACGAATAAGACGAGCTTTTGCCCCACGATTGATAAAGCCATCAGTAACTATACACCCTGCAATCGCTCCAATCTTTGGAACAACAAACACTTCTCTAACTTGCGCTTGTCCCAAGTTCTCTTCTCTTATAACTGGAGAAAGAAGTCCTGAGACCAAACCTGTAACATCATCAATCAAATCATAGATTATACTATATGTTTTTATCTCAACACCACTTTTTTTAGCCTTATCTTTTACGCTTCCTGTTGGTCTAACTTGAAAACCAAGAATGACACTATTTTCACTCGCTTCTGCTAGTGCAACATCACTCTCAGTGATGCCACCTATGCCAGAACTTATGATGTTTATCTTAACTTCATCATTTTTTATCTTAGCAAGTGAGTCTTTGATAGCTTCAAGTGAGCCTTGAACATCGGCTTTTAAGATAACTGGTAGAGTCTTTATAGCTCCCTCTGCGATTTTTGAGCTAAGTTCATCTAGTGTTACCTTTGTTGATTTTGATAACTCTTTTTGTCTTAGGTAAGTTGCTCTTTTTTGAGCATATTCGCGAGCAATTTTATCTGTTTTTACACTTACAAGATGCTCTCCTGAACCAAGAACTTCATTAAGTCCAAGAACTACAACAGGCTCTCCAGGAAGGGCCTCTTTGACTGGTTTGCCCATATCATCAAGAAGTGCTCTTACTTTTCCGTGTCCGATTCCAGCAACAATCACATCTCCAACTCTTAGAGTTCCTTCATTTATAACAACAGTTGCAACAGGACCTCTTCCTTTTTCAAGTGAGCTCTCAATCACAGTTGCTTTTGCTTCTCTATTTGGGTTTGCCTTAAGCTCAAGCATATCTGCTTGGATAAGAAGAACTTCAAGTAGGTCTTCGATACCCAAACCACTCTTCGCTGAAACCTCAACAAACTCATAATCCCCACCCCAATCTACAGGAGTAACACCAAGCTCTGCTAGTCCAGCTTTTGCCATATCTGGATTTGCAGCCTCGAGGTCCATCTTATTTATAGCGATGATAAAAGGAACGCCAGCAGCTTTTGCATGCTCCACTGCTTCTCTTGTTTGAGGCATAACACCATCATCTGCTGCAACAACTATGATGACTATATCTGTTATTTGTGCACCACGAGCACGCATCTGCGTAAACGCTGCGTGACCTGGGGTATCTATAAAAGTTATATTTCTTCCATTTTTTTGCACCATATATGCACCAACATGTTGAGTGATTCCACCTGACTCACTACTAGCTACTTTAGAGTTTCGGATATAATCCAAAAGTGAAGTTTTACCATGATCAACATGACCCATAATAGTGATGATTGGTGCTCTCTCTATCATCTCTTCTTCGCTAGAACTCTCATAAGCCCCAACATAATCAAACTCTTCTTGAGCATCAACTGTTGTTACTTCAACTTCAAAAGTCTCTGCTAGGATATCGATAGTGTCCTTATCTAAAAAGTCATTCTTAGTAACCAACAAGCCTAGTAGAAACAGCTCTTTTATAACTTCGCTTGTCTGCTTTTTTATCTTTTCTGCAAACTCATATACTCTAATTTCTTTAGGAATCTGGATTGAAGTTACAACTTCACTATTTAAGTCAACAACCTTTTTGATTCTTTTCTTTCTTTCTCTTTTTTTTATGCCTTGAGGCTGGATAAAACTTGATCTCTTTGTTATTCTTATCTGCGATGGGTCGCTATTTTTCTTTGTTCTTTGTGCTGGCTTAGGCTCTGCTTTGATAGTCAAATCTGGCAAAAGCACCATATTTTCATCCAAATCAATTTTTATATCTGCCATATCTCTAAAAGAGATATCCATTTTTTCTGATCCACCTTGTCTAGCTGTTGGAGATCTTTTTGCTTTTTTCTTTCTCTTTACGCTATCACTAGCGGCACCAAAAACAGATTTTAGTGGTTGAGAATTTTTCTTTTTTGCATAAGGAGATGGAAAGCTTCTTGGATCTGCTTCCACTTTTATTGGACGCTTTTTCTTTACTATAACCAAGCCTCTACGCTTGCGAACATTTGTGCGAGCTATACCCTCTTCTTGAGATTCAATATTATACACTTCTGCCTTAGGCTCAACTTTTGGCTCTTCAGCTTTGCTAGGCTCAGTCTTAACTTCTTCTACTTTTAGCTTTTCTTTTTTTGCTTCTTTAGGCATCTCTTCCTTAACAATTTTTTTCTCTTCAACAACTTTTTCTACTTTTTTAGGAGTTGCCTTGCTTACTTTTTTCTTTGGAGCAGTCACCTTCTTAGGTTTTTTAGGTTCAGGTTTTGCCTTTTTAGCTATAACTTTTGACTTGGCGGACTCAGGCTCTTCTTTTGTGCCTGTTAGAATATAGTTCATGAGTATTTCTGCCTCTTGTTCTGTAACCGAACTGTTTGCTGCTTTTACTTCTAGTCCTATCTCAGCTGCTTTCGCTACTATCTCTTTACTTACCATTCCAAGTTCATCTGCAATCTCTTTAATACGCACCTTGTCCATTAAATCAAGTCTCCTTAGATTGGAAAATATTTCCAAATTCATCTATTTTTTTATTTTTTGTTTTAAATTTACTATTTAGTATTTTTACTAGTCTATTACTACTCAGCAAAGTACACTTTACGCAAACATAACTGCTTCGTCCTGCTTTTGAAAACTCTACTGCTTTTCCTTTTTGTAGTTGAAAACGGATTAGTATGCTTTGCTCATGCCTTTCTCGGCAGACTATGCACATTCTGATAGGTTTCTTTATCTTAAAATTCCTCTAACTAAAGCTTATATTTTATCATTCGCGTGCTATTATAGCAGAATTTATCTATTTTTCAACTTTTGATTATCTCAAAGCCAATATTGTCAAAATCAAACACTTCTACCTTGAAATTAGGGAATGATTTTTTTAGTATGTCTTTCAAATCATGGGCATCTTTTTCATATACTAAACTAAAAAAAGAGGAGCCACTTCCTGAAAGCGTACTCATCAAAGCTCCATTTTTGAGTGCTATTTTTCTAACCCCAAAAAGCTCTTTTAGCTTTTTCATTCTTCTATTTTCATGAATCTTGTCATAACTTGCATACTTAAGTACATCCCAGTTCTCGCTCATAAAAGCTGCGCTCATAAAACCTACTCGTGAACTATTAAATATAACATCTCTTAGTGCAAAAGACTTTGGTAGCTGAGTTCTTGAGTGTGCTGTACTCATAGCTCTATCTGGTATGACTATCACCGCTTTTAGTGTTTGGGGTAAAACTTTTTTTATAGTCTTTACAACTCCATCAACAACTATAGAGGTAGTAAATCCCCCATAAACCACTGGTGCTATATTGTCTGGATGATTCTCATAAACTAATGCCCTATTTAGCACTGCTTCTTTTGAGATTTTAACACCAGCCATATGATAAGCGCTTGCAATCGCCCCCACTATGACAGCTGAACTACTTCCAAGTCCTCTTGAAAATGGGATATTATTTTCAAATTCAAATCTAAATTTATTGTTACTTGCACACAATTCTCGATACAATTCTGTAAAAATTGATACAAAAAAATTATTTATTTTTAATCTTGATTTACTTGATCCTTCGCCCTTTATAGATATACTTTGACATGTATAGGGGATTATAGTTACATAATTATATAGTGATATTGCAAGCCCCAAGCTATCAAATCCTGGTCCGAGATTTGCACTTGTTGCTGGTATTCGTATCTTCATTTTACTGTCCTCT
>CAYOWG010000035.1:5995-10372 GCA_964407605.1 uncultured Sulfurospirillum sp.
CTGTCCTCTATACTGCTGGTAAGATATAAAGAGGCTCTATATCTTTGCTGAACTTTTCTATCTCTAGTTTTTTTGGTAAAGCAAATTCGCTTTTTTGTTCGTTTTCAAAAAACTGAGTTGTTATTTTATCATCTTTTTTCACAAAATAGATTTTTCTCAGTGCTTTGATTGGAGAGTTTTGGTTGAAGTTGAAGCCATCACTTGCAAAAAGTTCTATATCTTTAGTGATACTAAGAGTTCTTAAAAAGATATATGTGATTTTAATAGCCATAAAACTCCCAGGACCTCGTGCAAAAAAAACTCTTCTACATGTAAAGCTTTCTAGAAGTTCTCTAAAGATAGAAGGCAGTGCTTCACTAGTGTATTCTTTGGTAATATATTCTTTGATTAATTTGTTGTTTTCATATATGCCTACTTGAAGTGGAGAGCATAAAGATACAACAACAACATCCACTATAGATTTTATACGAATGCCTCACTCATACCAAGCTCTGCAATCATTTCAAAATCTTTTACCTCATAGTTTAATGGATCTTTTAGTATCTCTTTTGTAAGTAGATGGTTTAGATGATGACTCCCTGCAAATGACTCATAATCAGCAAGCAAAGGAGCTCCTAAAAGTGCCAAGTCTCCAATAGCATCTAAAATCTTATGTTTTACAAACTCATCTTTAAATCTAAGTCCACCTGGATTTAGTATCTTTTTATCATCAAGAACTATGGCATTATCAAGCGAACCACCAAGAGCAAGACCTCTGCTCTGCAGATACTGCACATCTTTTAAGAAACCAAATGTTCTTGCTTTTGAAATATCTTCTATGTAAGCGCGCCTAGAAAATTCAAAATGATAATCTTGCTTTCCTATAATAGGGTGAGCAAAATCAATCTCAAAATTATATGAAGACTTTTTTGTCGGTTTCACTCTAGCAAATTTCTTACCATCTACTACTTCTACTTCTCTTTTTATGATCAAAACACTCTTATTTGCATCTAGCTCTCTTCTTCCTGCCTCATCAAGCATCATACAAAAACTAGTGCCACTTCCGTCCATAACAGGAACTTCTGCTCCGTTTAATACGATACGGATATTGTCTATCCCATACGAATAGACTGCTGAGAGCAAGTGCTCTATAGTTGAAATATAATTTTGTCCATCGCCTATAACTGTTGCCATCTGTGTATTTACTACATTCTTTGGACTTGCTTTTATGCTCATACCCACATCTGATCTATAAAAAACTATACCGCTGTTTGCTTCGAGAGGTTCTAGTGTTATCTCTATTGGTTCGCCCTTATGAAGACCTATACCAACACTTTCTACCCTACTAGCAACTGTTGTTTGACGCACTTATGTCCTTTATATTTAGCTTATTGTTTTTCAACATTACCTTTTGTAGAGTTCCTTTTTTAAGAAATTCTCTCTCAATAATCTCACCATTAAAAATCAAATTGCCTCGCTTTGTTAAGCCACCCAAAACCACAAACTCTCCATCGCACTGAACCAAACCATCTATCTCGCCATATATAGACACACTTTGAGTGCTATATAGCTTTGCACCACTATTTATCCGTCCAAACACTGTGATAGGAAGCTCTTCACTTATCTCTTCACCAGAACGGATTGGTCTATCGTAAGTCTTCATCGTCTGTTTCAAAACTATTGCTTCAGATGCTTCAACTTTAGCTGCTATCTCTTTTTTAGCGCTTGTAAGTCTAAGCCTACATGTAGAGATATTTTTATAACAAAAACCTTCATTGTTTAGTATATTTTCGATACTCTCATCAAATTTCCCATCAATAAGCAAAAAGAATTCCATCAGTAGTGCTTTATTTTTTTCCAAATAGACTAGAAAGCTCTCTTTGTCGTCTATAGATATATGAAAAACTCTTAAATTCTTCTGCTTTACTATCATCTAGTTATAATCTTCTTTGCATCTTCTATAACATTAAAAACATTAACTCTCATCCAGTTTGCATCCATCCACTCCTCAGGGCGCACCTCAATACCCTGAACAACTATACCAAAGTGAAGATGATCTCCAAGAGCAAGTCCAGTCATGCCAGTTTTTGCTATAACATCGCCTACTTTTACCTGCTCCCCCACATCAACAAGATTTGCAGAGTTATGAGAGTAGAGTGAGTAGAGCCCAAGTCCGTGTGAGATGATGACAGTTTTTCCATAGATACCGCTATATGCAGAGTAAACAACCTCGCCAGAATTTGAAGCAACAATATCTGCTCGCCTTACGCTTGCAAGATCTAAGCCTAGATGATAAGACTCACTTACTATTTTTTTATCATACTTAAAATACCTATGATCTCCGAAACCTGCAACTGCTGCTGCGTTTCTCAAAGGATAAAATGGCTTCAGAAAAAAGGAACTTATCATCTCTTTGGGGGCTTGCGATGTTACTCTATAAATATTTTGAACATTTCTTTCTCTCATTGTCTCATTGACATGTTTAAATCTCTCAATTTTGCTCATACTAGCTGTAGTTGGATCATCTTCTTGGGCTAAATCAGCTATCTTGCCATCTAAAAAGCGATCTTTTAATTCTATGTAAGACTTTCTATATTTTTTATCTTTAAGAAAGTATCTAACTCTGCTTTTTGCAGTATTTCCTGCTTTGTCTCTCGCTACAATGGTAGCTTTAAACTCCTCCTGATTAATTGGCCATGCAAGAAGTGATATAAAGTAGTTCTCTTTATAAAAAGGTGTTGCATAAAAAGTTTTTCCAAAATTTGTCTCTATGTATAGCTCTTCAAGATTGCTATCTTTTGCTTTAAAGATGACAGTCGCAACTCCACCCTTAGTAATCTTATAGGAGTTATTTATGATAATTAACTCAGGTCTTTTTGTATCAACATGGATAATAGATTTTTTAATAGCTTGATTTCCTGAGAAAAAATTCCACTTACTAGAGTCCAAAGCCTCGACAGTTAGCTCAAAAGTTCTTTTGTTACTTATGAAACCAGTCCTTGGAAATACTACATCAAGCAGATACTCATTTTGAGAAACTTCAAAAACCTTTTTTGATAAAACTATAGAGTTTTTCCCATCACTCAATATCGCACGAACAAATTTTATGCCGCTACTATCACTAATCTTTATAGATATAGGCTTCTTCAAGTTCCACTCTATCATGCTAGAAAGCTCTATTGTTGGTGCTTCTCTTTCAAACATTTTTGAATTATACAGATATGCCAACAGTGCAACTATCAAAATCGAAACTATTAAAACTACTATTCCAGCTGAACTCTTTTTTCTTCTCATGCTAACTCCAATAAATCTAATATCTCTTTACATGTAGCACCTACATCGCTACTATTTACTTCAAACCCTGCGGCACATCTGTGTCCACCTCCACCATAAATGGCAGAGACTTTTGAAACATCTATATCCCCATCACTACGCAAAGAAATCTTACAATAGTCACCTTGAGCTAAAACCATCAAGGCTACCTTAACATTTGCAATGTCACGAAGCATAGAGATGATATTTTTTGTATCACTCTTCTTGGCTCCAGTTGCCGCCAATACATCACTATCAATAACTATAGAAGCAACACTAGCATCAAAGTGCAAATCAAAATTACTAAGCATATATGCTAGCAATCTTGTTTTAGCCAAAGAAACAGAACTTTTTACTCTATTTGATATCTCTTTTGGGTCTGCTCCACACTCTATAAGCTCCGCTGCACTTCTAAAAGTATTCTCATCTATATTTCCATATCTAAAAAAACCAGTATCATCTGCAATCGATGTATATAGTGCAGTTGCAGTTCTTTTAGATATGCAAATATCATTCTCTTTTAAAAGCTTATACACAACCATACCTGCACTCGAAGCATCACCAAGCACTACATTGATATCTCCAAACTTTGTGTTACTTTTATGGTGGTCTATATTGACTATTTCAAAATCGCCTTTTTTTACTCCAAGTCTATCAAAGCTAGCACTATCACAACTTACTAACACATCAAAAAACTTTGGCAACTTCCCTTGAATCTTTGAAAAATTCTCTAAAAAACTAAACTCTCTTGGCAACTCATCTTTTGTTGCATTAAAAAGTGCTACTTTTTTACCTTGCTCCTTCAGAACAGAATAGAGTGCTAAGGTAGAGCCTATAGTATCTCCATCAGGATGAATATGAGAGACTATAACAACATATCTTGCATTTATGATTTTGTCCCAAGCTTCTTTATGCATATAATTCCTATAATTTTAACTAAAATTAGCTAAATTTGAAGTTATTTTACAAAACAAAGTTAAACAAACAGACAACATCCTTGATTTTAGTTAAAAATATTAATTTAATGCAGTATGGCGGACAGGGAGGGATTCGAACCCTCGGTACCGTTACCAGTACGCATCCTTA